>CAZHGP010000004.1:34215-51031 GCA_964532175.1 uncultured Nitrososphaeria archaeon | reverse complement strand
ATTTTCATTAATTTCCTTAAATACTTCAATATACTTAAAAACTATAAAAAGTAAATAAATAGAGGGGATAGGATTGCCAAAAAAGAAAGAAGAAAAAATAGAAGAGAAAAAAGGAATACTAGTGGCTCCTATCCCCTCAGATTATGAAAAAATAACAGAATATTGGATTAAGCAACCATATGTAAAAATAGTTATTGCAAGACCTACTGAAAAAGGTTCAGGACCAATATATTTTGTAGATGAAATTCTTTTATCAGAAGAAGAGAAAGAAGCATATACAAAAATTTTAGAAATTCTTACAAAAGAGCTTACTCCTCCAAAAGTAGAAAGTGATGAAGAATTAAAGAAAGCAATTATAAAAGGAGCTGAAGATGTAGTTAAAAAATATAAAAAAGCTTTTAAAAAGCTTCATGAAGATTCTTGGCCTACATTGCTTTATTATTTAGAAAGAGATATGCTTGGATATGGACCATTGAATGCTCTTATGGAAGACCCTAATATTGAAGATATTAGTTGTGATGGAGTAAATGTTCCAGTATATATATGGCATAGAGATTATGAAAGTATTCCAACAAACATTATGTTTCTTGATAGAGAAACATTAGATGATTATATTATTAAACTTGCTCATAAAGCTGGAAAACATGTTTCTTCTGCTTTTCCAATAGTAGATGCAATGCTTGAAGGAAAACATAGATTGGCAGTAACATTTAGAGAAGAAGTTTCTCCTAAAGGAAGCACATTTACAATTAGAAAATTCCGTGAAGAACCTTTCTCTATAATAGATTTAATAAAAGGAGGAACAATTAATGAAGACATTGCTGCATACTTCTGGATTTTGCTTGAGCATAGGAATAGCCTTATTGTTATTGGTGGAACTGGAAGCGGAAAAACAACTTTATTAAATGCATTAGCATGCCTTATAAAGCCTGGAATGAAAATTGTTACAGTTGAAGAAACTGCAGAATTAAAACTTCCTCATGAAAATTGGGTTCAATTTATTAGTAGAGAAAGCTATGGAGTTTCAGAAGTAAAGATTGGAGAAGTAACACTTTATGATTTAGTTAAAACAAGCCTTAGATATAGACCAGATTATCTTATAGTTGGAGAAATTAGAGGAGAAGAAGCATTTGTTCTATTCCAAGCACTTGCAACAGGACATGGAGGAATGTCTACTTTACATGCTGAAAGTGTAGATTATGCTATTAAGCGTCTTGTAAGCAAGCCAATGAATATTGCTGAAGCATACATTCCATTAATGAATGTAATGCTTTTAGTAGAAAGAGTACGTCTTACAGTTAGTAAAGATGGGAGAGAAATTGGAAGAAGAGTTAGAAATGTATGGGAAGTATTAGATTATAATAATTATTTAAAAGTTTTTGAATGGGATCCTTCTCAAGATAATTTTAAAAGCTTTGTAGAAAAAAGCAAGCATTTAGAAAAAATAGCTTATAGATTAGGTAAAAGCAAAGAAGAAATATTAGAAGAAATGGAAAGGAGAAAAGAAGTAATAAGATGGATGTTGCAAAAGAATATTAGAAGCGTAAAAGAAGTAGCTAAAATAGTTACAGAATACTATATTAATCCTGAAGCAATTTTAGAAAGAATTAGAGCTAAACCTAAAGAAATAATTGCTGAATATGAATTATCTCCTAGAAGAGAAGAAGCTATGGAAATTTTCAATAAATTAAAAGAACCTATGCTTCAAATAATAAAAAGAATATTAGCTAATGGAGGATCAATAAGAATAGAAAATCTTATAAAAGAAGTACAACTTGATAGAGCTACTTTCTGGTATTGTATAGATATTTTAAGAGAATTAGGCTATATAGATACTAAAGAACAACTTATAATCTTGAAATAAATAAAGTTAAAGTTATAACTTAAATTTTTTATATAAATACGTATAAATATAGTTTATTTTTCTTTATCAAAAATACTATTTATTTAAAAAAAGCCAGGGGCTTTTCTCGATTATTAGGTGGTTGAATGGTTAAATGTCCTAAATGTGGCTTTGATTTAAAATTTTGTAATAATTGTGGTCAATTACTTCCTTCTTTTGAAAAAATGCTTAAAGATTCTAAGAATAATCTTTTATGCCCTTTTTGTAAAGGAATAATAATCCATTGTCCAAATTGCGGAATTTCTTTTTCTGAATTTAAAATTAAGGAAAAAATTATTTCTGAAATTGAAAAAATAGATTTAGATTCTGAATTTTTAGAATCTTTAATAAAAAAAATTAAAGAAAATAATTTAGAAAAAGAAATTAAAAAAATTATGGAAATAAAAGGTGAAGGAAAAACAAGAAATATTAAAGAAAATTTATTTTGTGCATTCCATCCATCAAGAAAAGCTAATAAAGAATGTGATATTTGCTCAAAACCTTTATGTGAAGAATGTGCAAAAACATATGAAGACTTAGTGCTTTGTCAATATGATTATTATAATATAATTAAAGAAATTTCTTCTATTAATTCTATAGAAAATGAGAAAAAGAATCTTATTAGTTTCTTTATTTCAATCATAGCAGCTTTTTTAATACTTGGTAATGCATTTTCATGGGCATTATCAATAAACATATTTCCAATTTTTTCAATTTTTCTATTTTTAGAGAAAAATTATTTAGCATTAATTAGCGCAATTTGTAGCATTTTTATTGCTATAGGAGCATTCTTATCCCTTAAGCCTAAAAGAGAGGTTTCTGGAGGATTAATGATTATGATTTTTTCTTTTGCAAGTTTAACTATAGGAGGAGGTTTTATTATAGGAAGTATCTTAGGAGTTATAGGAGCATTATTAAATTTTATTACAAAATGATTTTATTTAATCAGCTAAAATTTATATATCAGATTTTTATATAAAAATCTGATAATTATTATGAATCTGGTAAAAGAAATAACTATTGGAAAAAAATATACGATTTATTTACCAAAAGCTATAGTAAAAGCTCTTAATTTAAAAGAGGGTAATAAATTTTTATTAAGAATATCTGGCAATACTATAATCATGGAGCCAATTGATGATCCAATAAAACTTGCATTATCTGAAAAAAAGTTTGCATCTATAAAACCAGAAGAAGTAGAGTTGATAAGCCTTGAAGAACAAGAAAAATATATTAAAGGTTCTTCTTGATACTACATTTATACTTCCAACATTAGGCATAGATAGTGGTATAGAAGTAAAAAAAAGCTATTAAAAAATTAGATGAAATCAATGCAGAATTGTATTACTCTATTTTTAGTATTTTAGAATCATTATGGATAGCTATTAGATTTATTAAAAAACGAGAGTTTGATATTGAAAGATTTAAATTAGGTTTAAGAAGCTTAATTGAAGCAAGAAGATATAAGCGAACGATCGAAAATACTGAAGTTTTTAATTATGCATTAAGTCTATATTTAAATGGTCATGCAGATATGATAGATAATATACTTTATGCAAATTCCATAATTTATGACATTAAATTTTTAACAATAGATGAAGAAATCAAAAAATTCATAAAAATAAAAAATTTAAAAGATACGATATTATCTTTATCATAGTAAGCGAAAAGCTTAATCAATTTTAAAGATGAGATGAAAATAAACTAAAAAGTTTAAATAAATCCAAAATAATTTTTTGCATTAAATGTGTTTAGGTATTCCAGTAAAAATAATTGATGTAAAATATCCTGAAGCAATCGTTGAAATTGGAGGATTAAAGAAAAATATTAGAATAGATTTAATAGAAGATGTTAAACCTGGAGATTATATTATTTTACATGCTGGATTTGCAATTCAAAAAATAGATGAAAAAGAAGCTTTAGAAACATTAAAAATATTAGAGGAAGTTTTGAAAAGAAATGAATGAAGAAAAACTTAGATTTATTGATGAATATAGAAATAAAGAATTATTATTAAAATTAATTAAAAAATTAAAAAGAGAAATTGATGATCCAATAAAAATTATGGAAGTATGTGGAACGCATACAATTTCAATAAGTAAATTTGGAATTAGAAGATTATTAAAAGGAAAAGTAGATTTAACTTCTGGCCCAGGTTGTCCAGTATGTGTTACTCCAAATGAAGATATAGATTGGATTATTGAATTATGTAAGAAATTTAAAGATAAAATTTGTTTAACAGTTTTTGGAGATATTATGCGTGTTCCTGGAAGCAATTCAAGTTTATTCATTGAAAAAGCGAAAGGAGCAGATATTAGAGTAGTTTATTCTCCAATAGAAGCAATAGAAATTGCAAAAAAGAGAAAAGATTTAAAAATTGTATTTTTTGGAATAGGTTTTGAAACAACTGCTCCATCTATTGCAATATCTTTAATTGAAGCAAGAAAATTTAAATTGGAAAATTTCTATTTATATTCAGCTCATAAACTTATTCCTCCAGCTCTTGATGCATTATTAAGTTTAGGAGAAGTAAAATTGAATGGTTTCATTTTACCAGGGCATGTAAGCACAATTATAGGATCAAATCCATATAAACCAATTCTTAAAAAACATAGCTTAGCAGGAGTTATAGCAGGTTTTGAACCACTTGATATAATTCAAGCTTTATTAATTTTGAATGAATTAATTAAAAATAAAAATTATGATGTAAAAATTCAATATTCTAGATCTGTTAAACCTGAAGGAAATGAAAAAGCTAAAAAAATTATGAATAATGTTTTTAAAGAATGTAATTCTATTTGGCGTGGATTAGGAGAAATTCCTAATAGTGGATTAGAATTAAGAGAAGAATATAACGATATGAATGCAAAACTTCATTTTAATAATATAAATGTTTCTCCTAAAGAAAATCCAGCATGTAAATGCGGAGAAGTACTTAGAGGAATAATTTATCCTTTTGAATGCCCGCTTTTTGCAAAAGTTTGTACTCCAAATTCTCCAATTGGTCCATGCATGGTAAGTAGTGAAGGAGCATGTGCTGCATGGTATACTTATGAAGATTGGAAGAAATATAAAAAGATGATGAAAAATGAGTGATATAGAAAATATTATCAGATTAGCACATGGTGGAGGAGGAAAACTTACATTTCAATTAATAAAAGAAATTTTCCTACCTGCTTTTAAAAATAGCATTCTTGAAAAATTGGAAGATTCTGCAAGAATAAATTTTAATGGAAAAAATATTGCTTTTACAATTGATGCATATACTGTTAATCCAATATTCTTTCCAGGAGGAGATATAGGAAAATTAGCAATTACAGGAACAATAAATGATTTAGCTATGCAAGGTGGAATAATTGATCCAATTATTTCAGCAGCTTTTATAATTGAAGAGGGGTTTGAAATAGAAAATTTAGAAAAAATAGTAAAATCAATGAAAGAAGAATGCTTAAAAAACAATGTGAAAATTGTTGCTGGAGATACAAAAGTTGTTGAAAAAGGACTAGCAGATAAAATATATATTATTACAGCAGGAATTTCATTCATTCCAGAAAAAATAGATTTAGGAGTACATAGAATAAAAGAAGGAGATGCAATTATAGTTTCAGGAACAATTGGAGACCATGGAGCTGCAATTTTATCAACTAGATATGATTTTAAATTAAGCAATTCATTAATAAGCGATTGTGCATCTCTTAAAGATTTAGTAAAATCATTATTAGAAAACAATTTAGAAATACATTGTTTAAGAGACCCTACTAGAGGAGGATTAGGAACAATTCTTAATGAAATAGCTTTAAAAACAAATTTTGGAATAATAATAGATGAATCTAAAATTCCAATTAAGAATGATGTAAGAGCATTATGTGAAATTCTTGGAATAGATCCTTTATATTTAGCATGTGAAGGAAGACTTGTTTGTTTTTCAAGTTGGGAAAAAAGGAATGATGTATTATCAATTATTAAAGAAAATCCTTTAGGAGAAAGTGCTATGTTAATTGGAAGAGTAACATCTAAATTTAGTAATAAAGTTATAATGAAAACAACATTAGGTGTAAAAAGAATAGTTTCAATGTTTTTAGGAGAGAATCTTCCAAGAATTTGTTAATAAAGCATAAATATAATCCTTACTATATAGAAAAGAGAAATAAAAAATGGAAAATTTTAATAAAGATATTATAAAAATAATTCCAAAAAATTTTTCATTAGAAAAAGCTAGATTAGCTCAAAAAATAATTGCTTCAAAATGTATAAAAAATAATTGTTTTTCAAAAATAAATATAATTGCAGGTGCCGATGCTACATACATAAAAAATTTTTCAATCGCTTCAATAGTATGTATTGATTTTAAAACTCATGAAATAATTGAAATAAAAAATGTATATGGAAAAACTTATTTTCCATACATTCCAACACTTTTATCCTTTAGAGAAGCCCCATTAATTTTTAAATGTTTTCATTTATTAAATAATAAACCAGATATAATTATAGTAAATGGGCATGGTATTGCACATCCTTATAAATGTGGTTTAGCAACTCATGTAGGTGTTATTTTAAATATTCCATCAATAGGTGTAGCTAGAAAAAGATTATATGGAGAAGAAAAAAATATTGGAAATAAAACATTTTTAATAGATGAAAATTCTTCAATAATTGCTGAAGTAATTAAAAAAGGAAGAACAAAACTTTATGTTAGTATTGGAAATATGATAGACCTTGAAACAAGTGTATCAATAGTATTAAGTTTATTAAATGAATTAAATTTACCTTTACCTCTTCAAATAGCTCATAATGAATGTGAAAAATTAAAAAATAAATTTAAGCAAAAATAATTAAATAAGAAAAAATGTCTAATAAAGAAATTTCTTTAGAAGGAATTGTTTTTTCAGGAAATGGAGAAGGAGCATATTATATTAGTTTACCAAAATACTTTAAGCAAATAGAAGAAAAATTAGGTTTTAAACCATATCCTGGAACTCTTAATATAAAACTTAATGAAGAATCTATTAAAAAAAGAGCTTTTATTGAAAATTCAAAAGGAATAAAAATAGAAGGTTTTGAAGAATGTGGAAAAATTTTTGGTTCTGTAAAATGTTTTCCAGCTATAATTAATGGAAAAGTAGAAGGGGCTATAATAATTCCTGAAAAAACACATTATGATTCATCCGTTATAGAAATTATTTCAGAAAAATATCTTAGAAAAGAATTGAATATTAAAGATGGAGATAAAATTAAAATTTATGTGCGTGTGGGGATGCCAATTATTTATAAATCCACCTTATGACCTTTAAGCAATAAACTATAAATCTCATGCATGTTACTCTCTAAAATCTTAATTGAAGTCTTATAAAGGAATTCTGGCTTTTTTAAGATACTTCTTGAGAAGTTTCATTTTTATAGCCAATCTAATATCTGGTTCGATTACAATTAATTCTGCAAACTTTTTCCTAGATTTTACATCTTTTTTTCACTTAATTCTTCCTTTGATAGAAACATAGCTCTAAGTTTTTAAAAAATTTGATCATTTAACGGTATGCTCTTTCCCTTTGTTCAATTAATAATACATGCACCTTTTTGGAATCCCATAGAACTTCATAAATTATTCTAATGTCACAATTCTAACTCTATAAGTATCTTTATATCCTTTAAGCTTTTTGATATCATAATATTCAGCAGGAATTGGATTATCATGAAAAACTAGAAATAACTCATTATTCTTTGTTTATATGACTCAAGAAGCTTCTCAATAGATTTTTTAGCTCTTCTAGAGATAATGACTTGAAACAAACAGCTTCAGCCTGAATTTTTAGTTTCTTTAATCAAATCTTCAAGGCTTATACTAAGACCTTCAGCTATTTCTTTTTTCTCTTTTTCACTTAACTCTTCCTCAGGTAAAAGCATAGCTCTAATTTTTAAAAGTTCAATTCTAATCAAGTCTAGTTTATCTAGTACTAATTTTAACTGTTTTTCAGTAACAGTTATGCTCACTTCTATGCACTAAAAACATTATTGAAACTAAAGATTTATAAATTTTTTATGGAAGGAAAATACTATGTGTTAACCTATTGTTTTTCCCAAACGACAATTATTGTTTCTTATATTTAGAGAAATGTAAAGTTTTTCAGAATAGTAGTGTATAAAAAGGATTAAAAATAAGAAGATAAGCATAAGCGATTAATATTCGCATTTACAAAATGAAGTTAAAAGCTTAAGCAAATATTTTTTTCTACTAATGCTGGATTGTTTTACGATGGTTGGAGTGCTGGTTGCTGATTTATATTCAAATCTAAGCTTGTATACAAATAACTTCCAGAGAAGAAGAGCTAAATAGTAGTAAGCTATTCTTAAACACTTTTTGTGCGTAATTTAATAATCTTTTTTACAATTTGAGAAGAACTATTTATTTGTCCACTTTTAAATTTTTTTAATCTTACTATTTTAATATTCCAATTTTTTTCTTTACAAATTTTTTCAAATTCTTTCATTATTTTTATTTGATCATATCCAAAAACAATTATATCAGGCTTAATTTTTTTAATAATTTTTTCGATTGAAAATTCTTTAAAACCTAAAATTGCAATATCTACTGGCTTTAAAGATGAAACAATCTTTTTCCTAATTTTTTCATTAAATATTGGTTTTACTCCTTTAAATTTTAATACATTAGAATCTCTAGCTATTACAACTATTAATTTAGAATTTTTTCCACCTATTTTCTTAGCTTTTTCTAAAAATAGAATATGGCCTGGATGGATTAAATCAAATACTCCTGTAGCTAAAACTTTCTTTACCATTTTCCTCACTTTCTAAAAAAATATTTTTTAATAAACTTTTTTTAAATTATGAAATACTTTCCCAACTAAATTCTATTAAATTTAACATTCTTAAAGAATCCAATAATCCTTCACTATAAGAAGATGATATTAATGAAGTTTGATAATCCCCTTTATCATAAAAATATTTTGCATCTTCATAATAATTATATGCATATTCTATTATTTTTAAAATTTTTTCATTAATTATTTTATCTTTTCTAGATTCTATTTGCTTAAAAACATTTTCAAGTTTTTGGATATATATTCTTGACCTTTTTTTCCTAATATCTTCATATTGATGCTTCTCAATATACTCATTACTTAAATTAAATATTTTTTTCAAGATTTCTTTTTCATTAAATTGTAGCTCTCCTAAGAATATCATACATTGAGGGAATTTTTCATATTTTTCATTAATATGTTCTTCAATTTTTTTTACAATAATTCTAGAATCTTCATATCCTATCCTTTCAAATGCCATTATTAGCATATCTTTTTTTAAAAAATTTTCTCCATATATTTCTTCAAATTCCATAAGATTTTTTAATGCATCATTTATTGATAATCCACCATTTTTAGTATCTAAAAGAGAAAGTGTATGCAATCCTCTTA
Source organism: uncultured Nitrososphaeria archaeon (assembly GCA_964532175.1). GTDB lineage: Archaea > Thermoproteota > Nitrososphaeria_A > Caldarchaeales > JAVZCJ01 > JAVZCJ01. Next base: position 41,722 of record CAZHGP010000004.1, on the reverse strand, counting down.
AAGAATTTTCAAGAATTTCTTGATAAGGTTGCCTTAAATGTTCTATATTATTTGTTTTTGGTATTGTTACTATTCTTCCAAACCTATAAGTGCTTAATCCAGATAAACTAATTGCAGCTGAAACTATCGATACTCCATTAATTGTTTCAATTTTAATATTTTTTTCTAAAGCTAATTCTTTTATAGAAATATGAGTTGTAGCAATAAATGGATCTCCTGGAATAAGTATAGCAATATTTTTATCCTTAGCTTCTTCAATTATTTTTAATACTTCATTTTCAAGAATTTCTCTATTAGCTATAATAATTTCTTTAGAAATTAATTTAGATAATTCTTTAATATCTTCTTTACTTATTTTACTAGTATAAACATCAAGGAAAATTTTATTTGAATTTTTTAAAGCTTCTAATCCTTTCAAAGTTAAATATTTGCAACCATTAATTCCTAATCCTATAAAGAATAGAGTCATTTTCTTTTCTTTAAAAAATAATAAATAGTTTAAAAATGTTATCCTTTTTTTAAAAAATAAGAAAATCATTTTAAGCATCTTTTTATCTTAAATATTATAATGAAAGTGCTAGATAAAGCAGTAGTTTTTGCAGCTGGAGCTGGAACTAGACTACATCCATTAACAGTTACTAGACCTAAGCATTTATTACCATTATGTGGAAAACCAGTTTTATGGCATGTAATATATTCTTTAAAAGAAATAGGTATTGAAAATATAGGAGTAACTATTCATCATAATAAAGAACAAATAATAAAATACTTAGAAGAAAATAATCCAGGAGTAAAAATTTCATTTATTGAACAAGAACCTTTAGGTACTGGACATGCATTATATTCTTGCTCAGATTTTCTAAAAAATGAGAAATACTATTTTACGATTTATGGAGATGTTGTAATTAAATCTAGCATATTAAAAGATTTCATAAATTTCTTTAATAAAGGAAATATGGATGGAGCAATGATAGTTGCTGAAACTCATGATCCAAAAAGGTATGGTCTTGTAAAAGTAAAAAATAATTTTCTAGAAGAAATTATAGAGAAACCATCTGAAGAAGAAATTAAAAATATTGAAAAATATTACATAAATACAGGAGTTTATATATTATCAAACGATGCTTTAAAATTTTTTGAGAAAATTCATATTTCAAAAAGAGGAGAATATGAACTTACAGATATATTAAGCTTATTAGCTAAAGATGGGAAAAAAATAGGGATTTTTGTATGCGAGCCAGGATGGTGGTTTGATATTGGTCTTCCTTGGGATTTATTAGAAGCAAATAGGAAATATATGGATTTAATAGAAGAGGGAAAAGTAAAAGGATTTAATGGAGTAACAATTGATGGTAAAGTTATTATAGGCAAGGACGTATTAATTAAACCTGGAACATACATAGAAGGGCCATCAATAATAATGAACAATGTATCTATAGGAGCTAATTCAACAATAGGGCCTTATACTTACATTGGAGAAAAAAGCAATATTGGTAATTCAAGCGTAATAGAAAAAACATTAATTTTAGAAAATTCTATAATAGGAAACCATGTTTCTTTAAGAAATTCAATAGTAGGAGAAGGTGCAATAATTGGTGATAATGTAAGTGTTTCAGATGTAAGTTATGCACAAGATATTACAATAAAAGTTTCTTTAGCTGGACATGTTTATGATATTGGAAAAAAGAGATTTGGAGCTGTTATAGGATCATATGCCATTGTTCCATCTTTAACAGCTCTTAAAGCCGGACAAATAATAATGCCATACACTCTATATTGAAAATAGAGGGGCTTAAATAATTTAAGTATATAAATTATTAGATGGTTTTAAATTTAATATTAATTAGCTTATTATCTATATTTTTAATAAACAATGGCACATTGATTTTAAATACTAGAGTTTTAAACAATGGTTTTGAAAATGAAATTTTAATAGATTTAGCAAAAATAGAGAAAGAAATTTATGTAAAAATTATAGAATTAAATAAAACAATAATTTTTTATGATATTAAAAAAATTAAATTAAGCTTAATTGATAATGATATAATAAATTTTAATGAATTAAATTTAATTATTAATATTAATAAAGAAGAATATAAATTAAAGATACCTATAGAAAATGTAATATGTAAAATATTTTATGCAGAAAGAATAGGATCAGATATTTTCATATATTATTTATTAGAACCATTTTTACCACATAATCTTATAATACATATTAATAATATGGAAAATATTTTTACAATAAGAGAGCCAGAAATAAAACCTATAATATTGAAAAATATTCCAATAAATTCTACAATCAAATGTATATTCAAAATATTAAAAGAAGAGCATATATACATAGAGCCTAAAAATTTTACAATAAATGAAGAAATTTTAATTAATATAGAAAGAAATAATTCTAATTTTAATATAAATATTTTTAATAAAACTCCAAATCTTTATTTAAAGAAAATTCCAATTTTAATTGATACTTCTAAAGAGAAAATATTACAAATGATAGATTATCTTCCACCAAATTCAAAATATTTATTTTCAATAAAAAATTCTACAATTAAAGATTTAAAAATATCACTTCTTCAAAAAGAAGATTTAGAAAGATTTAGTAAAGAAGAAACTTCATTTTCAAATTATGAAGAAAAAATAGAAGAGAATAAAGAATTTAATTTAAAATTTTTTATTTTTACATTACTTTTATCACTTATTGCAATTCTCATTACTTTTAGAAATAAAGGAATTGAAGAAAGAACGTTGAATAAGAGATTTAGCAAAAAGTTTTGAAACTCTTAATGGTTCAGGTATTTTACCATGTAAAGTGAATTTATTGAGAATTTTAATAGAATCTTTTAAAGAAATACCAAAAAATCTTATGAAAACTTTATATCCAGTTTTTAATAATACTTCAATCCTTTCACCATTTCTTTTATAAACTTCAAGCCTTTCTTTATAATCTTTTGGGAAATATTGGATTATGTATTTTTCTAAACCGGGAGATTCTTCATAAGTAATACATATAAGTGGTAATTTTAAATCATTATAAATTTTATTTAAATCTATTATATTAAACCAACTAATAATGCATCCATTAAGCATGATTAAATTTATATCATTTCTATTCAATTCTTTAAACATTTCAATAATTTTTTCAGTCGAATCCATTCCTCCAATATTACAATTAGATATTATTACTCCATCTATGATAAAATCTCCTCTCATGACTATTCCCACTAAAATAGATTTTTTGCTTTTTTCTATATTGAAGCTTTCAGCTATTCCTAAAACACGTAATCCAGGTTTATCTATATGAAGCATACGAAATTCCATTTTTTTCAAAATATATAAGAAAAAGAATATATATAGGTATTTTCATTTTTGAAATTAAGAAGGTTTTCATGAATAAAAAGATTGTTAAATGTCCGAATTGTGGATATGAATTTGATATTTCTTATTCTAGAGTATTTACATGCGGTAGTTGTCCAAGCGTTGTTTCTTGCGAATATATTAAATGCCCTAAATGCGGGCATGAATTTCCTAAAATATTATAAAAAAATTTAAAAAGCTATTTTTTAATATTATAAAATGAAAAATTATGAGTATGAATGATTTAATTTTAGTAATTTTAGCATATCTATATGTTTTCATAATAGTAGCTATAGGTGAATTTTTAAGAAGGAAAAAAGGATTTCATCCAATGATTACTAGAAGGCTTATACATATATTTGCTGGATGTATAGTAATAATAGTTCCACTTTTCTCAAGCTTTTTATGGCCAATGCTAGTTCCTTTAGGTTTGCTTTTTTTAATTATTTATTCTTTTAAATCCAAAAGTGAAAATCCATTTAAATCTTCAATGGTTGTATCTGGAGATGTAGTAGCACATGCTTATGGACCTGCGTATTATATAATAAGCATATTAATACTTGTTATAGTATATGGATATCTTAATAAACTATTAGCTATTATTATCCCATCATATATAATGGCTTGGGGAGATGGGATAGTACCTTTATTAGCTCCAAAATTAAAAAAACAACATAAATATCCTTGGAGTCAAAAAAGTCTTGAAGGATCAATAATAGTATTTTTATTTTCTTTATTAGGAGCTATTTTCTCAAGTTTCTTATATAGCTTATTAACAAATACACTTTTCTATCCTTTAATAAAAATTTGCTTTATAGCTTCTTTAATAGGAACTATTGTAGATGCTTTAACTTTTGGTCCTTTAAAACATTATGATAATTTTACAATACCATTAATTTCTTCAATAATTGTAGCAATAATGATTTAAAAAATTAAAAAAATATATATTTTCGTATATAATATTTTTAATGAAATACCTTGATAAAAAAATTGGATAAAAAGAATATAGAATTACTTAAACTTCTTCAAAAAGATGGTAGAGCATCTTATACTGCTCTTGCTAAAGAAATTGGAATAAGTGAAACAGCAATATATATGCGTATGAAAAAACTTATGAATGAGGGTTATATTAAAAAATTTCAAGCAATTCTAGATTCAAATAAATTGGGATTAAACTTGATAGCTTTTATAGGTATTAAAGCATCTCCATCTAAATATGATGATGTTTTAAAAGAATTAGTAAAAATGCCTGAAATATGCGAATTGTATGATATTACAGGAGAATATTATTGCTTAGCTAAAGTAAGAAGTACAAATCAAGAAGAATTAGCTAAAATATTAGATAAAATAGGTCATATAGATGGAGTAATTTCAAGTGATACAAAAATAGTTTTACGTACAATTAAAGAAAGCTTTGAACTTCCAATAGAAATATTATTTAAACAATCATAGAAAGCTTTCTAACGATGTAACACCTACAATATTATTGAAATCTATTCCTAATGCATCTAATACTTGCTCAAATGTAGATCTTAAATACTCTATATATTTTTCAGTATCAATTTGATCTTTCCTAGCAAGTTGTAAAGGTTCAACCCCTTCTTTATTCTTAGTTTTCACAAAGCTTATTATATCTCCAGCAACTATATCTACCCCTTTCGATTCAAGCTTTTTTGCAGCTTTAACATGCTGAGGGGTTGTTTTCATATATTTTTCAGGTTTTCTACTAATCATAATATGGAATGCAAGTTCTTCTAAAGCAAAATCTCCTCTTTTTAATTTGAAATACCATTCTCTAATAAGATTCTCTATTTTTTTCTTAGCTATTTCAAAATCTTTTTCATTTTTAACATTTTTTAATTCATTTAGCATTTCATTAAAAGCTTTTTTAATAAATTCAGGAACATGCCTCTTTTTGCCTGTTAAACCTTTTACATCAACTATTCCTTTATCAGTTACTCCTAAATAATTTTTCTTACGACTTGAAAAAACAACATAATTATATATTTTATCTATTTCTAAATCAAGACCCATGCTTTCTTTAGCCCATTTTATTAATTTTTCTATTGTTTCATAATTTTTAGTTTTTAGAAAAAGAGAATCCGTATCTCCATAAATAATTTCTATATTCATTTCTTTTGCTTTTTCTACAGCTTTTTTGAAAGCATATCTTCCTATTGCAGCCGTGCTTTCAGCAACTGGTGGGCAATATAATGGAAAAGCCTCTGCTCCAAAAACTCCATAACTTGCATTTAAAAATACTTTTAAAGCTTTTTGTACAATATCATACCATATTCTTTTTTCTTGAGTCAAATTTTTATCTGAACTCTTAGGTTTATACCATTCAACTCTAATATCTCTTAAGCATCCAATTATTAAACTTTGTAATCCTTTTATTTTTTTACATACCCAATGAGAGGTTTCAGGTATTAAATTATCTTTACATTCTGAATGAGGACATCTTACTGTTTCATAGCTTAAATTCCAAATTTTTAAAGCTGAAGGATATAATGATGCAAAATCTAAAACTATAACATTAAAATGAACACCTGGAAATGGTTGAACAACTATTGCTCCTCTATATTTTTTCCCTTCTATAATTGCTTTTGTAGATATTATACCTTTTTCTTTGATAATATCCTCAGGTCTTGGAATTAAATAATTTCTTTTTCTATGCTCATAATAAAGTAAACTTTTAATCCATCCTGAAACACCATGCCTACATACATCTTCAATTGGCATCATGCTTATTCTAGATAAAACTATCAAAAGTTTTATAACAAGATTATTATTAATTGTTGCTAAATCATGTACTAATAAAGCATCACCAAAATTATATTCTGCTAATTCTTTACTTGATAATTCGGATAGATTTTTAAAAATTTCTATTTTTCCTCTTCCTAAAATGCTTTTAGCAACACCATCTAAAGTATTTTCTCTATAAGCATTACCAAATGCATAAACTTGAATTGATTTATTAAAGAAGAATCTATACAAATCTATATGTACCCCTCTTTCAAGAGAAGCCCCTTCTTTAGATATAATAATTGGTATTTCTTCTTTACTCATATTTAATTTTTCTGCTCTATTTTTAAGATATGGAAGGTCAAAATCATCTCCATTAAAAGTTACTACACAAGGATATTTATTCAATATATTAAAAGCTTCACGAAGCATTTCTCTTTCATTATTGAAAAAAGTTACTGTAAATTCTTTATTTTCAATATTTTCAATATTTTCTTTAATTTTTAACATTAAAACTCTTCTTAATCCATCAGATCCAACAAAAGCAATTGAAATTATAGGATATTCGGCTTTAGCAGGATTTGGTACTCTAGTTGAAATAGGAGAAAGTACTTCTAAATCTAAAGAAACATATTTTATTTCTGGTTGCTCAGCTTCAAGCAATAAAAGCCATTTTGCTATTTCCTTTTTTTCTTCCTCATTTTTATTATTAAATTTTTCATTAATCATTTTATTAATTTCATTTAAAGAAGAAGCTAATTTTAATGTGCCATTCTCTATTTTATATGGCATTCCAGGTATTAAATTCGTATCATAAAGATAATTTAAATGGTATGGTATATCAGATTCCCATGTTTCTATAATTTCTCTTATAGAATCTTTTCTTCCACCTATCGATAAAGGGTCTGAAGCAATAATTTTTGTAACTTCAATATAGCTATCTATTAAAGGATCATACTTTTTTTCTTGAATAAAATTTATTGCTCCTGCTTTAATTAAATCTTCTCTATTCTTTAATTCCTCTATATTAATTTTTGAATAACAATATGGCTTATGATTTGTTTCATCGTATAATAAAATTATTTCTTGTTTTCTTGGATCTAAAAGCTTTAAATAAGCTTTACCTTTAGAACCATCATAACCTGAACCAAGTAAGAAGAATATATCTTCATCTTTTTCATTAGATAAATAATCAGAAAGATTTTTATTCATGCTTCCTATACTCATTTTTACATTATATTTATTATAATTACTAGATTTTAAATTTATTAATGAAAAAAGCTTTATTCTTTAAGTTTTATTATTGTTATTTTTTATTATTCAATGTTTTTAATTAAAGTTTATTAAAAAATTTTATGAAAAGTAGATTTAGAAGCTCAGGTATAGTATCATATTTTTC
>CAZHGP010000004.1:0-34115 GCA_964532175.1 uncultured Nitrososphaeria archaeon | reverse complement strand
GTATCATATTTTTCTGTACATCTAATGGAAGTCATTAATTCATTAAAGATATTTATCATTAATTCTTTATCTTCTCTCTTTAATCTTCTTTTATTATTTCCCATTATTCTTCAACTCTTGATGCAAGATAATAATCTATTCTCGCAATCTTTGTTTCAAGTGATATATTCAATGGTTTATTATTGCTAAATCTAAGCTTAGCAATATTCTTTAACTTTACTACTTTCTTTAAGAAATTTTTAAGATAGCAAGTATTATAATATGCTAATGTCCCATTTTTGAAATTGTTAAACTTTGAAGGTATGAATGTTTTCTTTTTAACTATTTCATTTCTTCCTTCAATGAAAAGCTTATCATTTTCAATGCTTATTTTTATACAATCGAAACTTTTAATTGCATTTAGCAAATTTCTTAAGTCAATTTCTGCTTCTACATCAAATATAAGCTTTGGCTCTGGAATATTATTTTCCTCATCAAAATCAATAAGTTCTCCTTCTAAATTAATTGTATTTGTTAATATCCTTACTCTTTTATTAGCTATATCAATTTCAAGTGTTAATTTACTATTCTTTAAGTCTTCATTTGAAATAATTCTTGTAAAATCTCCAAGATATATTCCAAATTTGCATTCTTTAATGCTTTCATAGATTCCTTTAAATTTCATGAATATTGCTGAAATATGAGCAGGATCCATTTGGTTATAAAATAAACCATTTTCATTCAAAGTAAAGAATGCTTGATAATCATTAATTACTTCTAATAACTTTAAATGTTCATAGAATTCTTTTGCATTACAGAAGTGAATTCTTACTATTTCTTTAACATCTTCTAATGAAGTATTATTCATTTTTTACACCATTAATAAAAATTCCCATATATTTTGCGATCCTTTTCAGTATAAACTATAGCATCATCAACAAATATCTTAAAGCCAAACTCATTAAATGTAATCTTTATAATTGATGACTTAATTTGTATTCTAATGTCTTTTTCTTTTTCATCATAAATAAGAAGAAGATCTTTGTTTTTTAATATTTTTTGCACCATTATCACTAAAAGTAAAGATTTTATAAATAATAAAAGCTCCCACATTCATTTTTTAATTAACTAAGGGAAATTTAAATAATGAATTTTAGAATATATTTAGAATATACTCAATTTATTAAGGTATTTTGAAATATTTTTAAAGAAACTTTAAAAGATAAAATGTTTAAAGAGGAAAATAATGTATACAAATAATTATTCATTAATAGATGTAATGAAAATTTCAATAGAAGCTTTAAAGGAATATGATAACAATAAATCTATTAAAAAATCATTATATAATGCTTTTAATAAATATCCATCTTCCAATATAAATTCGCGTAGATTAGCATTAAAAATTGTTAAAGAATTAATTCGTAAAAGAAATGTAATAAAATTTTTAGTAAATAAAGAAATAGAAGAATGTGAAGAAATTAAAAAAGAAATAAAGCTTTTTTTAGAAATTCTTTTTTATAAAAAATTCTATGAAAAAGCATCTTATGAAGAAATTTTAGAATTAATTAAAATTGCTAGAAAAATTTTTGGATATAAAAAATTCGGAAATATAGAAAATTATATTGGAAAAATTTTTACAATATCTTTAAAAGAAGAAATTCCAAAAAAGGAAAGCTTTATTTATTTTTGTCCTGAATGGTTTATAGAATATACTTATAAAATTCTTGGAAGAAAACAAGCTATCAATTTTTTAAAAAAGATAAATGAAAAAAAGCCAATATACATAAGAATAAATACATTAATTGAAGATGAAGAAAAAATACTTTCTAAAATTTCTTTAGAAGGTGTAAAACTTATTAAAGATAAAAGGCTTAAGTATTTATATAAAGTAGAATCCACGAAAAAACCACTTAGTTTACTTTCATCTTATAAAAAAGGTTTTTTTATAATTGAAGATTTTTCAAGTATTTTTTGTGTAGAAGTTTTAAAACCTTTGCCTGGAGAAAAAATATTGGATATATGTGCTGCACCAGGTATAAAAACTTCTCATATAGCTCAATTAATGAATAATAATGGTATGATAATTTCAATAGATTCTTCATATTCTAGAATTAAAGAATTTAAAAAGAATATGGAAAAATTAAAAGTAAAAATTGCTTTACCTTTATTAGCTGATGCGACTAAAGAATTGCCAATTAAAATTAATGCAGATAAAATTTTATTAGATCCTCCATGCAGTAATACTGGAGCATTTTGGAGCGATCCATCATTTAAATGGATAATAAATTATAATAAAATAAAGAAATTCTCAATCTTACAAGAAAAAATTTTAGATAATATTTCTAAATATGTTAAAAATGGAGGAATAATAATTTATTCAACTTGTAGTATTGCGATTGAAGAAAATGAAAAAATAATTGAAAAATTCTTAAAAATTCATCCAGATTTTTATCTTGAAGAAATAGATTTAGGAATAGGCTCTCCTGGTTTAAGAGGATTAAATGAATGTAAAAGGCTTTATCCGCATTTACATGAATGTAATGGCTTCTTTATAGCAAAACTTAGAAAAGAATGAATTTATAAAGAACAAAGTTTCTTAATTCTTTCCCAATTTCTTTCAACATCAATTTTAAGTTCTTCAAGAATATTCTTATTCTTAGGATCTAGTAAATGTCTAAAGCGTCTTTGAGGTTTAATAAAATCTTCAAGAGGTTTTGGTTTAGGTATATCTAAGCTTAGAGTATATTTTCCATTTTCATATTCATATAATGGGAAATATCTTGTTTCTACAGCTAATCTTGCAATACTTACTGTTTGGTTTGATGGAAAACGCCATCCTCTTGGACAAGGTGCAAAAACATGTATAAAAGCAGGTCCTTTTGCATCTAATCCTTTTATAACTTTATTCATATAATCTTTCCAATATGCTATTGATGCTGTAGCTGCATATGCTGGATCATGAGCAATGATTATATCTGTTAATCTCTTTTTATATTCCTTTTTTCCAGGTATAACAGATCCAGCTGGAGAAGTTGTTGTTTCAGCACCATGAGGGGTTGCTCCAGACCTTTGTATTCCAGTATTCATGTATGCTTCATTATCATAACATATGTATAGAAAATCATGTCCTCTTTCAATTGCACCTGAAAGAGCTTGTAAACCTATATCGAATGTTCCACCATCTCCAGCAAAAGCTATAATGTCATATTTTTTAGCTTTACCATCTTTAGAAAGTTTCTTAAGAGCTGCTTCAATCCCACTTGCTACTGCTGCAGCATTTTCAAATGCAATATGTATCCAAGGGATTTTCCAAGAAGTATATGGATAAATTGTAGTTGATACTTCAACACAACCTGTAGCTGAAACCATTATAACTGGCCTTCCAGCTGCAATTAATGTTTGTCTAACGCATATAGCTGGCCCACATCCAGCACACATTCTATGTCCTGATGAGAAAAATTCTTCTTTTGGCAATTCTTTAAGAGATTTTATACTCATTTTTCCCTCACTCCTATATATTCATATCCATGAGGCATAGTTTTCTCTTTTGCAATTTTCTCTGTACGATTAAAAATTGTTACAATTTCTTTTGGCGATATATCTCTTCCACCTAAACCATACACAAAGTTTATTACTGGAATTTTAAAATCATATTCATACAATAATGCTTTAATATCTAATCCTAATGGAGCACTTAAAGCACCAGGACTTAATGCGCGATCTAGAATTGCTAAAGCTTTAAGATTTTCTAAAGCTTTAATTATTTCTTTAGATGGAAATGGCCTATATACTTTAATACCTATTACACCAACTTTTTTCCCTTTCTTTCTTAATTGCTTAGCAACATATTTAGCTGTTCCAATCGTACTTCCCATTCCTATTAAAGCAATTTTAGCATCATCAATTTGAAAAATATCTATTACATCATATTTCCTTCCAGAAAATTTAGAAAATTCTTTTGAAATTTCTTTAAATTTGCTTAAAACTTTCTTATATGCTTCATCTTGTTGACGTTTTATTTCAAAATAATAATCAGGTAAAGCTAATGCACCTATTGTAATAGGTCTTTCAGCATTAAGGGTATAGTATGGAACTCTTTCTGGTAAAAATTTTGAAACATAATCATCTGATAAAGCTTTTATATTTTCTACTGAATGTGATAAAATAAAGCCATCTAGATTTACTGATACAGGCAATAATATATCATGATCTTCACTAAGTTTAAAAGCTTGTATAGTAAAATCATATGCTTCTTGAGAATTTTCACAGAAAATATCTATCCATCCTGAATCTCTTGAACCCATTATATCAGAATGATCTCCATGAATATTTATAGGTGCAGATAATGCTCTATTAACTATAGCCATTACTATTGGACATCTTAAGCCTGAAGCAATATATAGCATTTCATGCATTAATGCTAATCCTTGGCTTGAAGTAGCTGTAAAAACCCTTGCTCCAGCTAAACTTGCTCCAATACATGCAGATAATGCAGAATGTTCTGATTCAACACAAATGAATTCACTATCTACTTCACCATTAGCAACATATTCACTAAATCTTTCAACTATTATTGTTTGTGGTGTTATTGGATATGCTGCAACTACATCTGGCTTACATTGTTTAGCAGCATAAGCTACAGCCTCATCTCCAGATACTGCAATAACTTTTTGCTCCATCATATTCATTCCTCCTTCATAATTATTACATGAACTGGACATTCAACTGCACATATTCCACAACCTTTGCAATAATCATAATTCACATCAACTTTACCATCTTCAGCTCTAATTATAGCAGAATCTGGACAATAAATCCAGCAAAATAAGCAACCAATACATTTTTCTCTATTTATTATTGGTCTTTGACTTCTCCAACTTCCAGTTTTATATTCTAAAGATGAACCTGCTTCTAAAATAACTCCACCAATTGGCAATTCTTTCCAACTTTTCAATTTATTCAATTTCTTTTACCTCCTCATATGCTTTTTTAGCAACTAAAACATTCCTTTCTCCAATACCTCCTTTAAACCTTTCTATTAAAATTTTCTCTAAACTTTCAAATTTAATTAATGGATAAGCTTTTATTAATGCACCTAACATAGCTGTATTAGCTATTGGTTGTCCAAGAATTTCACGTGCTATTTTATTACCATCAACTACAAAAATTTTGTTTTTCTTAGTAAGATTTAATTCTTTCCTTATATTTTTATCTAAAGATGGAAAATTAAGTATTACATAACCATTTTTTTCAATACCTTCTACAATATTTACTGTTTTTATTAAAGTTGGATCTATAACAACTACTATTTCTGGATCGTATATAGCACTATGAATTTCAATTGGTTCATCACTAATTCTTGTGTAACCTGTAACAGGCGCTCCAGACCTTTCTGGACCGAATTCAGGAAAAGCTTGAACATGCTTTCCCTCAAGAGCAGCAGCTTCTGCTAAAAGCCTACTAACTGTAACAACTCCTTGCCCTCCTCTACCATGCCATCTTATTTCAATAAGCATTTTTTATCATCTCTTTTTTCAATTTTTTTAATAAATTGCATAATATAAATAATTTTTATTTAAATATTTAATCTACTTTTTTCCATAAAACATAAAGCTTCTATAAGTATTTTAGCAGCTTGAATACTTGTTTGTCCATTATCCCATAATGGAGAAACCTCAGTAAGATCTAAACTAATAGTTTTCTCATTAATTATATTTTTTAATAAATCAAGAAGTTGCATATATGTTATTCCATCTGGTTCTGGGTTTCCTACCGCTGGTGCATAGCAAGGATCAAGAACATCCATATCTATACTTACATGAACTTTCTTAATATTTTTTAAGAAATCACTTAGAAATTTTTTAATTTCTAAAATATTTTCATATATATTATAACTTGTAAAATACGGTATTTCTAATTTTTTTAAATATTCCAATTCTTCAATATCTATTGCTCTAATTCCTAAATAAACTATTTTAATATTTGGAAAATCTTCTATTATTCTTCTCATAAAAGTTGCATGACACCATTTTTCTCCTAAATATTCATTTCTTAAATCTAAATGAGCATCAAAAACTATTAAAGCAAAATCTTCATTTTTATAATCGATCATACTATAAGTAAAAGTATGTTCTCCACCAATTAAAATTGGTATTTTTCTATCTTTATGAATTGTATTAACTATTTTTTTAGTATTATCTAAATTTTTTCTAAGATTGTATACAATATTAAGATCTCCTATATCAGAATATTTTATTTCTAAAGGATTAAGAAAAGTCCTAAAACTATATACTTCAATCATATTCGAAGCTTCCCTAATTGATTTAGGAGCATATCTTGAGCCAATTCTATAAGTTGAAGTTAAATCATATGGAACTCCAAAGAAAACATATTTAGATTCTTCATAATTACATGGATTTCCTAAAAATTTTTCACTTATTGTAAGTAAATACTCTATTTCTTTTAAAGACATTTTATTCAAAAATTATTAATAAAAGTTTTAATTAAATATTTTATTTATTAAATTTCTCTTTTCTTTCTTCTTTTATAAATGATAAGAAAGAAAAAGAATATGAAAAATAATAAAATTGTATAAAAGATAAAAGAATTTTCTTTAAAAAGAGAATTATTTCCTTCTTCATAATTTATTTTAAATATTTTTGGTTCAAGCATTTTAAGAATTAATATGTGAGTTTCATTCAAAAGCTTATAATTATCTATATTCTTTTTTAAAAATATTTCTACATTTGATCCTTCATCAATCCATATTTCATTATTATTTAATAATTCCAAAGGAATAGATTTATTATTAATGATTATTTTTTCAAATGGATTTTCAATTTTTTCAATTAAAAATTTTAAAAGATATTGTTTAACACAAATCGGTTCAATATTTAATAAATATTTTTTTGGAATTTTTAAATTTTTAAAATTATCAATAGTTTTATTTAAGCAATTTATCCTTAAAGCTTTTAATATTATTCTTTCATTATTTGATATCATTATTTGATTTTCTGAAATATTTAAAAAATCATTTTCTTTATACCATTCATTATCAATGAATTTTATTTCTTTTAAATAGCATGCAATTAATGATAAATTTTCATAAGGAGAAATAATTATTTTTGTTTCTTTATTTGTAGAATTTTCCATCCAATGCAAAAAAACATATCTTTCAAAATTTGTTTTATTTAATATTTTTGGAATAGAAATATTTAATATTTCATCTTTTTTAGCATTTATAGTATATAATAATGGAAAATCTGTAACATTTGTTTTTATTATTATTTCAATATTAGATTCATTTTCTTTTTCAAAACAAGCTATGAAAATAGCATTATTAAAACAATAAAAATATAATGGATTAATAGAAGATTTATTAAAAGATTCAATATTGCTTATCCAATATTTAAATGAATAACCTTTTCTTGGAATAGCTTCTATTTTCACAAAACTCCCTTTTACATATATTCCAGCTCCATTTACTATTCCTCCATTTGAAGGTATAGAGTAAACTTCAATTTTTATTTCTTCTATTTGAAATTGTGAAGAAAGAATTAAAAATAGAAAAATTAATGAGGAAAATTTTTTATTCAAGGAAAAGCAACCCCAATTTCATTAGAACTTATTAAAATGCTTTCGATGTATTTTGTTAAATAAGGGAAAATAATATAAGAAAATATGAAAATTAAGCATGTGAAAAATATTCTATAAGTTGTAAAGCAATCTCCTTCAATAGCTCTATTTAATAAAAAAGAAAGAGAAATGCTTACTTCAATAGCAATAATCATAGATATGTTTATTATTTGTTTCATTTGATTAGATGTTGCAATAGAAAAACTTCCAATTCTTAAAGATTCTAAACCTGTTCCAGATAGAACTGCAAGCATTAAAGCACATATGAATAATATTAAGAAAGGTGAAGAAAAAGATATTAAAAAATATAATTTAATTCTATTAATAGCTTTCTTCTTTGAAATATAATATCTTCTAAATAATTCAATTATTTTTTCTAAAAGATAAGGACTTCCTCCACTTTCTTCTACTTCATTAAATAAAAAGAATAATATTCTTACAAGCCAATTTCTATGAATTTTCCCTGCTTCATATATATTAAGGCCTAACTTAAATCTATTAATTACTTTTTTTAAGAAATTATTAAAACTTGAATTGTAATTATTATACATACTGCATTTCTTAATAGCTTCAATTATATTGTTTCCAATTTTTTTATATTCTGTTACATCTCTAGCAAATCTTTGAATAACATCTTCAGCAGATTTAATTTCCATAATTTGTTTATGCATTATTAATTGAATAATTATAGAGATTGTAGATATAATAATAGCAATAATTAATGGGAATGGTAATTTAATTTCTAATAAAAATATAAAAATTATGATGCTTATAGATAAGCATATGAATAAATTCTTTTTAGAAAAATCATAATTATTATAATTTCTTGGAGTAACATTTCTTATTATTATAAACGTTAAAAATGTTAAAATTGGAATAATTATTCCAGCAAAAAAATTTAATAAATTTATTGAAAGATATGGAAAAGCTATACCAATACTTATAATTCCTATTGAAAAACCTAGAAAAATTATTCCAAGAGTTTCCCCTAAATTGCTTATTTGTTCAGAGAAATTTTCCCATTTATCTTCTAAAATTTCAATATATTCTTCAGCTTTATTTTCAAGAGTTGTAGCTATATCTCCTCCACTACGCCAAACGCTTGTAACACTTAATACTAATCTTTTAAATTCTTCACATGGATTATTTAAAGCATTTTTTTCTAAACCTTCTAATACTCCATATCCAAGATATTCTACATCTCTTCTAATAAATGCTCCTTCTTTACTGAATTGTTTAAATATTTCTGGAATTTTTATTGATTTAATAAAAGCTTGATAAAGCGATATTCCACTTCTCGAAACTATGCTTGAAAAAAATGTAAAAAATGGAATTTCAGAATTAATCCTTTCTTCTCTTTCTCTAATTTTATCAAAAAATATGAAATATTTTTTAATGATAGGAATAAAAATT
Organism: uncultured Nitrososphaeria archaeon; assembly: GCA_964532175.1. Taxonomy (GTDB): domain Archaea; phylum Thermoproteota; class Nitrososphaeria_A; order Caldarchaeales; family JAVZCJ01; genus JAVZCJ01. The sequence goes on along the minus strand of CAZHGP010000004.1, from coordinate 25,088 downwards.
ATTATTAAAAATATCAGAAAAAATAATTCATAAAAACTATAAATTAAAATTATTGGAATATAAAATGAAGAAATAAGTAAATTTAAACATAAAATAGAAGATTCTTTATCAGGATCTTTTAAAAACATAGATAAAATAATCATTTTTTTTATCCAAGGTTTAATTTTCTCTATAGCTTTTCTAAAAAAGGAATATTTTTTGTATAATCCATATTCAATATTATTTAATGAAAAATCATTTAAAATAAAAATAATCAATATTGGTATGAATGAAATAATTATGAAAAGAATATTTAAAAAATTAAAAGGATTATGCAATATCCAAGTTAATGATAATAATATTGATATTATGAAAAATTTTGATATATTAAAATCGATTTTTTTCTTTATGAACATTTTTCTAAAACTTTTTTTGTATAATATTTTCTAATAAAATTCGATAATTCATGAAAATCAAAAATGCTTCTTTTAATAAGTTCTTCTATAAACTCCTTTTTTTCTTTAATATCTTCAATTGCTTCATTAAATTCATAATTGCTTCTTATTAATTTATTTGAATTTTTAAAAACTTCTTCTAATTCTTCTGGTTCAAAAGAATCTTTTGATTTATTCCATTTAAATAATTCTTTTAATTCTATATTTTCATTCCCATATTTACTTTGATTTATTTCAACTATGCTTATTACTCTTCTAATCCTTTTTATTCCTTTGCCCCAATAATTTGTGATTACTGCTCCCCATAATAAATCAAGTGCAGAAGATTCCATTTTCATAGATTTAAGCCTAATAAGAAGAGCATTAGGATCATTTGCATGAATCGTTGTAACTCCTCCATGTCCAGTTGTAGCACTTTCTATAAAAGCAACTAATTGTTTTGGATTTCTAACTTCACCAACTATTAAATAATCTGGCCTTTCTCTCATAGCAATAATCATTAAATCTTCAAGTTCTATATCGTATTTTTTATCTAATGAAATAGAATAACTTTTTCTAGTAATATGTGGAATCCATCTCCATGTTGGAATTTTAATTTCAGGGGTATCTTCTATCGTTATATATCTAAGCTTTGGATCAAGCATTCCTAAAAGAGCATTTGAAAGAGTTGTTTTTCCACTTGCAGTTGGCCCAGCAATGAATATTATTTTCTTCTTTTCTACAATATGCCAAAGATATGCTGCCATTATTGAACTTAACATTCCATCTTTTACCAAATATGGTAATGTAAGAGGTTCTTCTGGAAATTTTCTAATAGTAAAGCTACTTCCATTCCTAGATATTTCTGTTCCAAGTGTGGCTACCATTCTTGAACCATTTGGTAATATAAAATCAGAATAAGGGATTGCAATATTTATCCCTTTTCCACTTTTATAAGCCATTCTTCTAATAAAATCTGATAATTGTTCTTCATTCTCAAAAATTATATTTGTCATTAACCAACCTAAATTTCCATAGTTTCTATGAAAAACTGTAATTGGACAATGAGCTCCATTACAAGCAATATCTTCAATATTTTTATCTTTCATAGGGATATCTACTACACTATAATTGAAAATTTCTCTTTCGATAAAATACAATATTTTCTTAATACTTTCATTCTGAATTTTCAATCCAATATTTTTACAAGATTCTTCAATTTTTTTCTTAATAAAATTCAATCTTTCATTTTCATTCATTTCCTCAATTGTGTATGTGTAGTAAAGTGTGTCAAGAACATTTGAATATGCAATTTCTTCTAAAGGAGTTAATTTTGGTTCATCTATAAAATATAACCCTTCTCCATTCCTTTCACCAATGTATATTTTTATTTCTCCAACATTGTAACTTTCAATAATTTCATAATTTATTCTAGGGGGTTTAAATTGTAAAGGCCTTCTCATTATTCCTAAATATATTTCTTCTATAGTTTTTTTAACTTTCTCTTCTTTATTTTTAAAATTTTTTCTAATAAAGAAAGATTGAAAATTATTCAATAATCTATTCTTCATATTCTCCCCTTTTTTATAGATAATGTAATTTTAACGATATCAAAAAGTATTTAAAAATTAATTTAAAGAGAAATATTAGGGAATATTGTGATATTGAAAGATTCATTATTGAGCAACAATTATAACAGCTTTTTCAACAACTATGCCTCCATTATTGCTTATAGCTGCAATTCTAAGAACATATTTTGAACCTATTTTAAAATCACCAATTGGAGTAAAAGATTTTCCAGTTACTTGTCCAGGATCAATTGTTTGATTCCATTGTTGCGACCAAGAACCTAAAGCTACACTTGTTAAAGTTATTCCAACATTTCCAATATTTTTACATGTTACTACAAGTGTTGGATTCCCCATAGAATCAATATATAAACTTGCATCTGAAATTTCAAAATCAACAGTTGTAGATAATGTTCTAAACATTTCTCTTGAAAAACTATAGAATAAACTTGAAACAACTATTACAGTAATTATAAGCAATATTGCAGCCATTATATTTGAAATACCATATATTTTATTCTTCATTCTATTTTAGCTAATATAAGAAAATATTTAAGCACCTCTAGAAAAAATTTATTATTTTAAAAAAGAAAAGTAAGATAAGTTTAAAAGGATAAAATACTTAAAATAATTTAGAAAATGCTGGAGAAAAAGATTCTTAATAAAAAATTAATAATAATTATAGGATTGCTTATTAGATTTTTATTAGCTCCATTTTTTGGACATCCCTGGGATACTTATGTATGGATACAAACAGGCAAAATATTTCTTCAAAATATTAATGTTTATGAAATATCTTTTTTAATAAATCGTTATCCATGGGGTTTTTATTCTTATCCTCCAATTTGGATGTATTGGTGTAGTTTTTCGCAATTAATAAATGAAATATTTTTTAAAAATTTACATTTTCAAGCATTTATTTTAAAAATCCCAATGATTATTAGTGATACATTCATAGCTTTATTAATATATAAATGGATAATTTCTCATAGTAATGAAAAAAATGCTGAAAAAGGTTTGCTTATATGGTATTTAAATCCAATATCAATTTTTATAACATCTATTTGGGGAATGTTTGATTCATTAACTGTTCTATTTAGTTTTTCATCAGCATATTATTTATCAAAAAAAGATTATATTAAAGCTTCTTTTCTTTTAGGTATAGGAACTGCTACCAAGATTTTTCCAGCATTCTTTCTTCCAATACTTTTATTATTTGCATATTATAAAGATAAATTAAAAATTGGGAAAATAATTGAAAAAATAATTTTACCATTTTCTTCTATTCCAATAATTGTTTCTATCCCATTTTTAAGTAATCCCTATGTTTATATTAAAGCTATAAGTATACACTTTTCACAAGTTGGACAATTTACTTATTGGGCTTTATTAGGTAGAATAATAAATCCATCATATTTCTCAATATTTGCTCCAATCATTACAATCATAGTAATATTATATGCATTTAGAAAAAATCATAAAGAAGAAATAGAATTGGATAAAATTATTAATAAGCTTTATATAATAACTTTATTAACTTTCTTTATAACTTCGCCTAAAGTTAATGTTCAATATATGCTATGGATTTTACCACATTTAATATGGATATATTATATTGAAAGAAAAAGAGAATATAGGAATCTTTTAGTAGGAATTAATATTATAAGCATTGTTTTCCTTATATTTACAATTTTTGTAAACAATTTTTATAATCTAGATTTTGTAGGTGTGATATACGAACCTGAAACAATATATTTGCAATTAATTGGTGCTGGAGGAACCATTTCAATTATTTTAATTGATTATATCATGGCAGGCACATTAATGAAAATATTAGGTTATGTATATGTTTTTTCTAATCGTGTAGATAGGCAAATATTTATATCAATTTTAATTATTTTCATAATATTCTTCTGTTTTTTACCTACTTCAAGTGGTTTAACATTACCAAAAACTAATATTAGAATAGCAATAGTTGAAGGATTGGATTCTATATTTAAATATGATAAAGAAGATTTAAATACAGAAGAACTCATTAAAAATTATGATGCAACACATGTGGTATTACCATTCAGTCCAGATTTTATAAATACTTATAACGGATATTATTCGAATTCATCATTGGAAGATTTCTTAAGATTTAAAGTAAATTCTTATAATTGGACATATTCAAAATTAAAAGACATTGTTAATATTCTACATAAAAATAATATAAAAGTTCTACTTGGAATATACTTAAAAGCTAAAGTAAAAAGTGTTTATTTAGGACTATATGGATTTGAAGCTACATGGATAACTTTAAGACATAATGAAATTTTAGGAGAAAATTATTATTTATTATTTGATAAAAATCTTGAGAAAGATGAAGAATATGGAATAAATGGAAATGAAACTTATGCAAATTATTTTACAAAAAAATTATTAAAAGTTTTAAAAGATTTTGATTTTGACGGTGTTTATTTCATGGATTATCCATATGAAGAAGAGGAAATAATAAGTGGGGAAATAAAAATTAAAAATGTAATAACATTACTTAAATCATCTTATTATATTCTAAAGAATAATAATAAAGATGTTTTTGTAGAAGATTTTAGTAATTATGTTTTTTATGAAAGTTTAGAAGAATTTTTCAAATATTCTGATATGGTTGTATTAAGAATATCTCCATGGGTAGATACAATATATTATTTTAAAGTTAATTCAACAATAGATATATGCATGGATTATTTAAATACTACTGTCACACGCCTACCACCGAATCTTAGGAAGAAAATATTGATTGGCTTTTACCTTCATGATTTTGCTGCAGGATGGTTTGCACCAGCAACAGTTGTACAAATGGAATTACAATCATGTTACAATATATTAAAAGAGAAAAAATTAGAAATTAATGGATATTCCATTTATTATATAAGCAAGTACATGCCATATAAAATATTCATTAAATAAAAATTATTCTATAGTTATCCTTCTCCATTTTGATACATAAGGATAAATCGTATTAGAAATAACTCTCCCACTTCCTAAAAATGTTCCATTATATTTTCCAATAATGAATTTTGATGAAATTTCACTTTTAATTTTTATAGGTTCTCCTTTCATCCATTTTTCAGCTTCTTCTCTATTTAATTCAATGAAATTCTTCTTTATTTTATTTCCAATTAATTGAGTACCTTCAACTGATAAAACCCAATCTGTACCAATTCTTTTTGCAATATATACTCCTATTAATTCTGCTTTTTTCATTTTTTCAAAAAATTCATAAGTTTCAATTGTAGTTAATCTAATTTTATTTTTTCCACTCCATAATAAAATATAACCATTAAAATCTTCTTCTATTCCATAATATTTTTCTAAATATTCACAAAATTGTTTTAATTCTAAACGATCCAATTTTTTAATCATGTTTTTTCACTATTTTTGCTATAAAAAAGCCTTCACTATCATTATAATGAGGGTATATACGTATGCATTTTGAAATATCTTTGTCATATTCTTCATTTTTCCATTCTATTATACCTTTTTCATATTTTACATTTTTAATTTCTATTTCTTCCAAGTATGCATTATTTCTTATTTTTAATAAATTATTTATACACCTTTCATTTTCTTCAGGACATATGCTACATGTAGAATAAACAAGTATTCCACCTTCTTTTAAACAATCAAAACCGGATAATAAAAGTTGTGTTTGATATTTTGATAATCTTTCAATAGTTTTAATATTCCATTTTTTTGCTATTTTCCAAGATTTCCTTATTATTCCCGTTGAACTACATGGAGCATCAACTAAAACTTTATCAAAAATATTCTTAAAAAATTTGAAAAAGAATCTACCATCTCTCATTGAAATTATAACATTTATTGCAAAGCATTTTTGAATATTCGAAGATAAAGCTTTAATCCTTTTTATATTTATATCATTAGCAACAATTATACCTTTATTTTGCATTTTTTGAGAAATTTGCGTTGTTTTACTTCCAGGTGCTGCACATAGATCAAGAATTAATTCTCCTGGCTTTGGGTCTAATATTTCAACAGGTAGCATGGACATCGCACCTTGAATATAATAATATCCTAAAGAATGTTCAAGAGTTTGACCAATATCTTCTGGAGAATAATTAATCCAAAAACCATAATCAACCCAAGGAATATTTTCAATTTTCCAACCTCTTTCAATTAATATATTTTTTAAAGAATCGCATGAAATTTTTAATGTATTTACTCTAATGCTTTCTTTAAGAGGTTTCATAGAATTTTCTAAAAAAATCTCTAATTCATTTCCAAGTAATTCTTTTAAATATTCTAAAAAATTTTCATTAAATATATCATATGACATTTTTTAATAAAATTAAGAAGAACTATAAAAAAAGTTTTTAATTTTATAAGCCCCGACCGGGATTTGAACCCGGGACCCTCGGCTATCTCATATATACGAGGCCGATGCTCCGCCGCTGAGCTATCGGGGCATTTTTCAAAAATAATAAAGAAATATAAAGCAAAATAAATATTTTATAAGTTTAAGTATAAAAAGAAATTAAATATAATCGAATCCTAATGTATTATTGGAGAGAAATATGCATAAAGTTTTTATAGTTATTCCAACTTATTGTGAAGCTGAAAATATTAAAAAATTAATACCAGAAATAGAAGATATTTTTGAAAAAAACAATATTAAAGGAGCTATTCTTATAGTTGATGATAATAGTCCTGATGGAACAATAGATTTAATTAATTCTTTTTCTAAAAAATATGGAAATTTATATTTATTATTAAGACCAAGAAAAATGGGTTTAGGATCAGCTTATAGAGATGGATTTAATTATATTTTAAAAAATTTTGAAACTGAATATATTGCTGAAATGGATGCTGATGGTTCTCATCCACCAATTTTCTTACCAAAAATGATTTATAAATTAGAAAAAGAAAATGCAGATGTTGTAATAGCTTCAAGATATATTAAAGGAGGAAAAATTTATGGTTGGAATTTAAGAAGGAAAATAACTAGTATTGGAGCAAATTTATTAGCTAGAATTTTTACAAGAATAAAAATTAAAGATTTTACATCAGGATATAGAATATATAAAACTAATGTTCTTAAAAAAATAAATTTTTCAAAAGCTAGTAGTAGTTTTGCTTTTCAAATTGAAATGGTTTATAATTGCGTAAAAAATGGATTTAAAATTATCGAAGTACCATTCACATTTATTGATAGAAAAATAGGAAAATCTAAACTTAAAATGAGTGAATATATTTATTTCATTTTTACTTTATTTAAAATTCTTTTTAAAATTAGGTGAATAAAAAATGGTTAAAATTTCTGAAATTGGAGAAAAAGAAATAGTTAAATATATTCTTTCAAAAATTTCAGCACCTGAAACATCTTTAATAGGGATAGGAGATGATGCAATAGATTTTATTGAAAAAAAAGAAAGAATTGTTTTAAGTGTTGATATGCTTGTTTTTTCAACAGATGTTCCAAAAGGAATGAGTTTAAAACAAGTAGGATGGAAAGCTATAACATCAACTGCAAGTGATCTTGCATCAAAAGGAGCAAAACCATTATATTTTATGACTTCAATTGGATTACCACGTTCATTAAAATTTGAAGAATTTAAAGAATTATGGAAAGGAATGAATGAAGCTGCTAAATTTTATAATGGGAAAATAATTGCTGGAGATACTAATGAAGCAAAAGAAATTATAATCGATGTTATTGGAATAGGGATTGCTAAAAAAATATTATCAAGAAAAGGTGCAAAAGAAGGAGATATAATTGCTGTTACAGGATTATTTGGAAAAAGTTCATCAGGATTAAAAATATTACTTGAAGGAATAAGGAAGGAAGGATTTAAAGAACTTATCAATTCTGCATTAAATCCTCGTGCAAAAATAATTGAGGGACAAATTCTTGCAAATTCAGGATATGCTTCAGCATGTATAGATTCAAGTGATGGATTAGCTTTATCATTATATGAATTAGCAGAAGCAAGTAAAGTTGGAATATATATAACTCATCCACCAATAGATAAATTAGTTGAAAAATTTTCTAGGAAGTATGATTTCTCCTTATTCGATTTAGTTTTTTATGGAGGAGAAGAATATGAACTTATTGTAACAATTAAACCTGAAGGATGGAAATATGTAAAAAAATTATTTGAAAAAAATAATAAAAAAATAATAAAAATAGGCAATGTAGTAAATCGTAATGAGGGAATTTCTGTTTATTGGGAAAATAAAAGAAGAGCCCTTGAAAAAAGAGGATGGATCCATTTTAAATAATTTAAAGTTTTCCTATAGATATTAAAGCATTTTTTATAATTTCTTCTTGTTCTTTTGTAACAGGTAATACGGGTCTCCTTGGATATCCACCCGGCTTACCAATTAAATTTAAAGCAGCCATTATTGGTGCAGGATATGTTGCAGTAAGAAAAGCCTTTTTTAATATGCATAGTTTATTTTGTATTTCTTTTGCTTTTTCAAAATTCCCTTTTTGAAATTCTTCATAAAGTTTAGTTACCATATCAGGCACAATATTTCCAACAGCATTTACCATTCCTTTTCCTCCTATGACTAATGATGCAAACATTAATTCATCTACTCCTATAATAAGTGATATTTTATTTCCTACTCTTCGAACATATTCTTCAAATTGAATTAAATTTGCACTACTATCTTTTAAAGCAATAATATTATCTGTTTCTAATACAAGTTTTTCAAGTATTTCTGGAGTTATATTTATGCCAGCTCTTGGAGGATTATTATAAAGTATTATAGGAATTTCTGCACTTTCAGCGATATTTTTAAAATGCTCAAACAATTCTTTATCACTAACTTTTATGTAATATGGTGTAAGAACAACTGCAGCATCAGCTCCTATATCTTTTGCATATTTAATTACTTGCATTGTTTCTTTAGCAAATATTCCTCCAGTGCATAAATAAATAGGAACTTTCCCATTTGCTTGATCTATAACTATTTCACCAACTCTTTTCCTTTCTTCAGGATACATTAAATAGAAAGCTCCAACAGTTCCAGATGCAAATATAGCATGAGCACCTCCTTCTATTACATAATCAACCATTTCTCTAAGTGCATTTTCATCTATTTCTTCATTCTTTTTAAAAGGGGTTACTAAAGCTGGAATATTCCCTTTTACTTCAATTTTCTTCATTCTATATCACCATTTAAAATATTGAATATTTTAAAAATAAAGAATTATAAAAATTTATTATCTAAAGTATCTATTTTTTAAGAAATAATTTTTTAGATATGGACCGGCCGAGATTTGAACTCGGGACCTCTCCGACGCCAGCGGAGCGATCTTCCAGACTGATCTACCGGCCCATTAATATTAGTTTTAAAAAAAAAAGTTTAATATAACTTTTAAAATTAAATTAAATAAAAAATAGCTTTTTAAAAACTTTCTTATATTATTTAAATTGAAAATCTTTATAAAGTTATTAAATTATAAATAAAAATGTTTATGAAAACTATAGCTAAAATAGAAGAACCATTACATGGTTATTCTCAAGAAATTGCTATAATTCCTATAGATAATCTTAAAGTTATAGAAATACAAAGACCTCCTTCAAAATTTCATATTAAAAGACTTAGTGAATCTATTAGAAAAATAGGTTTTATAATTCCTTTAGTTGTTGTAAAAAGAGGGAATGAGAATATAATAATTGATGGACAACATAGATTTCTTGCAGCAAAAGAACTTGGAATAAAACAATTGCCTGCTATTATAATTCCTGAAAAATATGCACATGAATTAATGGAATTAAATATTGAGAAGCAAATGTCTCTTAGAGAAAAAGCATATGTTGCTTTAAATGTTTATAGAATGTATCTAAAAGAAAAACCAGAAATAAATGAAGATGATGGGCAAATAATGGATTCCATTGAATTTGCTTATTATGTTACTTTAGGAATTGCTTATGAAAAAACACCAAAGCTTTTTGGTTCAGCATATGAATCTATTTTAAAGAAAGTTGATTTCTTCCTTTCAAAACCATTAAAGAATGCTATAAAAGAAAGAGAAGAAAGAGCTGAAATTTTAATAGAAACAGATAATATAGCAAGAGAAGCAATAGAAAAAGTTAGGGAAATTGGAATAGATCATCCATTTTTATATAAAGAAGTAGTATCTTTTTGTACACCAGTAAAGAGGAAAAGGAAAGTTGAACAAAGTTTTAATGAATTATTTAATACTTTAAAAGATAATCTAAAAAGCTTAATATCAAATCCTCATAAAATAAGAGAACATAAATTTTCTACTATGATTGAAATATAAAAAATCATTTAGCTTTTAAGTATTTCGTTACTATTGCAAAAAATTTACCACCAACATGATGTAATACATTTGCTTCTTTAGCTAAAATATTATCTTTAAATAAATTCTCTTCAATATATGCTTTTAATATTTCAGCAATATACAATATTTGTTCATTTATTATTATTTTATTTCTAACTTTACATTCTAAATTCCCTACGCATTCATTTATTATTGGTGGCTTAACTTTTTTAGATTCTGTGAATGATAATTTTAATAGCTTAGCTTTATCTAATTTACTTCCACTTTTAGTTCCAGCTAACCATACTTTATCTAATAGATTTATTGAAGGAATATTAACCGTAAATTCTCCAATTTCATCTAATAATTTGTGCGTATATCCTTTAGACCATAAAGATATAGCTATTAATGGAGGATCATCGCATATAGGAGTAATCCAAGAGCATGCCATAATGTTTATTTTACCATCTTTTCCAATAGAGCATATCATTACAACTGGACGTGGATGAAGAAGCTTATAAGATTCATTAAGATTAACCTCAATTTTCATAAATTATGATATTTTATAATATAATAAAAACTTAATCTTTTAATTTCTATCAAATGTCTTAAATTTTTATAAGAAAAGATTTTAAAAATATTAAAATTTATGCCATTTATACTTTCTTAATTTTTTAGTTTCTCCAAAACCACAAGCAGCACATCTTCTTTTAGAAACATGAAAAGCTACTCTACCGCATCTTCTACATCTTACATGTACTTTTTTATTTCCTTTACCAAAAGAGGGGGTACCTTTCACCATTTCTCATAAACCCATTTATTTTTTTATTAAAAGTGGGGATATCATTATTATATTATCCCCTCTTATAACTATTGAGCCTAGCTTATTAGTATTTTCATCATTTATTATTTCTTCAGCATCTTCAAGAACGAGATTCATATGTTGATCATATCCTTGAAGGAATCCTCTAAGAGTTTTTCCATTCCTAAGTTTTACTAAAACTTTTTCACCTAAACTTTTTGAAAGAACTTTAAGAGATATATCTATAGACAATCTTTCCACCCAGCCATTGTTTTTCTAATAAAATAGTACAATAATAAAAATATATCTTTTAATATAGGCTTTATATACTATGAAAGAGAAAAAATGAATATTTATTATAGAAAATTAACTGGAATGAGTAAAAGAGATTTTATCAAATCATACATAAATAAATTACCTAAAATTATTGAAGAAAAATTATTAATTGAAAGTAAAATAAATATATACATAATAAATTATGAAAAAATTAATTTTTATTATTTTCAAAATAAAGCATTGCTTTTTTTACATAATTCTAAATTTTTTCCAGCATTATCTTTAAAAATTAATTCAGAAATATTTTCTAAATTACCAAGTGTTTTTATTGATAAAGGAGCTATTCCACATATATGCAATGGAGCAGATGTTATGAGGCCTGGAATAGTTAAATTTAATGGTAATTTTTCAATAGGAGATATTGTTTTAATTAAAGATATAGACTATTCTAAAATTATAGCTATTGGAGAAGCTTTAAAAGAATCTTATTTATGTATTGAAGAAAAAAAGGGAAAAATTATAAAAAATATTCACTATATAGGAGACAATATTTGGAAAATATTACCTGAAATAGAAGGCTTTATTAATAGATTTGATTAATATATAATTTAGAAAAAATGGCAAAAAGAAATAATAATGAAGAAAAAATTTGGAAAGAAATAGAAGAAGCAATAAAAGAAGTTTCAGAAAAAGAAGAAATAAAAGAAGAAGAGAAAGAAATAAAAATAATTTTACCTGAACCTAAAATTAAAAAAGAAGAAAAAATTGAAAAGGGAGAGGCAAGACTTTATTATATGATATATAATGAAGATATTTTATTAGATCCTTTAATAGAAATTTTGAAAAATGGTGGTTTTATAATTATAGATGTTCCTCAAAAAATAGATATTGAGAATTTTAAAATTTTCTTATTAAGATTAAAAGATAGTATTGATGAAATTGGTGGAGATATTGGATGGATAGAAAATAAAAAAATAATACTTTTATCACCAAGTACAATAATTAAATTATGATAAACAAATACTATCTAAATTTTTAGGAGTATATATTCTAGCTGGAATAATTTTATTAGCTGCTTTTGCAATACTTTCTATAGCTTCAGGTTCTCCATGTAAAATTATTAAATTTTTAGGTTTAGGAGATACTTTTTTTAAATAATCTAGTAATTGTTGTCTACTTGAATGTCCTGAAAAACCATCAACTTTATCTATTTTCATTTTTACATGAATAACTTTTGTTTTACCATTTTCATTCATTAATGAAACATCTCTAATACCTTTTAAAAGTTTCCTGCCCAATGTCCCTTCTACTTGATAACTTACAAATATTAAAAAGTTCTTCTCATCTTCAGAAAGTTCTCTAAAGTAATTTAATACTGGCCCTCCTTCTAACATTCCAGAAGTAGACAATATTATACATGGACTTTTAGAATTTATTACTTCTTCTCTTTGAGAATTATTTAATACCGTTGTTACATATTCTGAAGAAAATGGATTTAATCCTTCATCAAGTAAAGGTCTTAAATCATTTGATAAATATTGTGAATACGCTGTATGAATTGCAGTAGCTTCATTTATAAGACCATCTACGAATATAGGCACTTCAGGGATGAGATTATTTTTGATTAAATTGTCTAATACTAAAAGAATTTCTTGCGCTCTTCCTACTGCTGGAACAGGTATTAAAGCTTTACCCCCTTGTTCAATAGTTTGCTTAACATAGCTTGCTAAGAGTTTCTCACTATCTTCTCTTGTAAATGGTACAAAGGTATTCCCATAAGTACTTTCTATGATGAGAGTTTCTAATTTTGGAAATTTATAAGTGCTAGCATCTAATAAACGAGTTTTTTCAAATTTAAAATCACTTGTATAAATAATATTATGAAAACCTTCTCCAATATGTAAATGAATTATAGCGGATCCTAATATATGACCAGAATTATACATTGTTAATCTAATATCTGGAGTAATGTTTGTTACGGTTTTATACTTTAAAGGGATTGTATGTAAAAGCATTTTCCTAATTTCTTTTTCAGTATATGGTGGTTGAACCCCTTCTTTTTCAGCTACATTTATAAAATCGCTTTGAAGCATAGCCATTAATGGAAGTGTAGGTTCTGAACAAAAAACAGGAACATTAATATCATACTTGAATAAATATGGAACAAGTGCTGAATGGTCTAAATGAGCATGAGAAATAATTATTGCATCTAATTGAAATATTTTTTCAGCTATCGCATCAAATCTTGGAAATTGATTTATTAAAGAATTTGCTCCAGGATCTATTCCACAATCTATTAAAACTTTACTTTCTTTTGTTTCAACTAATATTGCTGATCTTCCAACTTGTTGTCCTGACCCTAATATTGTTATACTTAAATCTTCAATATTCAATAAAATAGGTCTAAAAATTCTTTCACCAATATTCCTTAAAACATCTTTTCTTTCAATTATTGATCCATACATAAAGCCTCTTATTTGCTCAAGAGTTTTTGAATGCATTAATGGAGAGTTTATTATTCTTGGTTTCCATAAAGTTAATTTTGTTAAATCATCAAAAATATTTTTATAATTATTCAATATTTCATCTGGATTGTATGCTTCAATAATAATTTCTCCTAATAATTCATCAAGATAAATATTCTTTATTTTATCAATTGGAATTTTCTCTTTAATTATACTTTCAACTTTCTCTTTAGGTAATCTAATAGATGGGTCTGATCTTATTACAACTCTTTTCTTTATAAGACTTACTAAATCTCTAGCAATTTGATCTTGTTCATAGAATATTTTAGGATTTTTTGTATATATTGCTAGTTTTGTTCCTTCATATTCAATCCTAGTTATAGCTACTTCTTTAGGAGCAATTGTTGTAAAATATCTTACTATATCATTTCTTATTGTTTCCATTTTTTTAACTATCTCTTATTTTTATTATATGTTTTTCTATTTTTATTTAACCAAAAAATGGTTTAATGTATTTTTCTTTTTCTTTAGGAGATAATTCTGTATACCCTTTTGTTTTAGAAATATATGCTAAATCTATACTATCTCCAGTACCTATATCTCTTTTTATAGCTGATGCTACTGCTTTAGCAGAAAGCATTAAAGCTTCTTCTAAAGTTAAATCTTTTCTATACTCTGCCTCAATAATTCCATATGCAATTGGAGAGCCTGAGCCTGTTGATACTATATTTTCTTCTGTTAAAGAACCTGTAAAATCAATAGTATAAAGATGGGATCCTGTAGAATCTATTCCTCCAATTATTACTTGTGCAAGTAATGGGAATGCTCTTTCTCTAAAAAATAGATTAGCTGCTAATCTAGAAATTGAAATAATATCCATTGGTTTTCCATGGGTTATTTGATAATAATTTATATTTGCTTTAAGAATATTTATTAAAATTTGAGCATCAGCAACTCTTCCTGCAATAGTTATAGCTGCATTATCTGAAAGTGGAAATAATTTTTTCCCTTTTCTATGTGCTACAAAATATCCCGCAGTAACTCGAGTATCTGTAGCAAATACTACAGCATCTTTAATAGATAATCCAACAGTTGTTGTTCCAGTTTTTCTTATATTTTCCATTGAAGTATTAATATGTTTAATATTCATTGAATATCTCCAAATTTTTATATTCTATAATAATTTACTACTTTTAAAAAATTTTACATAAAGAAAAACTTAAACTTAAATAAAAAGTTTTATTTTAAAATTTATTAAAAATGAAAAATATTAAGTTTCAATTTCAGACTTTAGATATTCTTCAATAAAAGATACTTTTTCAATTTCTGACATGTGATTATAAATTATTCTTGAAACAAGTTTTTTAGCAATTTGTAATGTTGGAAGTAGAAAAGCTTCTTTAGGTATTTTTATTATAACTTCTTTTCCTAATAATTCTATAAAGAATTTATTGACTTCCACTTCTTTTATTCTATCATGTAAAAGATATTTAATTTTTTCAATTGGGTCTGTTATAATTTTTCTAATTTTACATTCATATATTAAAGATTTGCCTGCAAGAGGAGGATTAAAATCAACTTGTACTCTTCCAGAACTTATTGAACGAATAACTCCTTCTTTTCCATCTATAGAAACTTTAGCTCCAATAGTTGGAGTTACTTCACTTGATCTAAATCTTCTTAAAGGAATTACTTTTATTTTATTTGGATCCCTTGGACCGAATGCATTTTCAGGTGGAATTTCAATAGTAATTTCTGAATTTTCTTCTAATCCTATTAATTTTTCTTCAACACTTTTTAAAATCCAACCATCACCTATGATAATTAATTTAGGTTCATAAATTATAGATGGATTGTATAAACCAGCTTTTTTTGCTTCTTCTTCAATAGTTGTTTCAAATACTTCATTAGTTTCTTTTATACGAGCTGTATAATCTAGTAATATGAAACTCCCTTTTTCTATAGGCATATAATCACCATATTTTTAAATAATCTTATAAAAAATAAAAGAACTTAAATATATCTTTTTTTAAAAAATTCAATAAACTATCTTAAATCCTCTATATTCACCTTTATATTCTTCCCATATAGTTTCAACTTTTTCTACGATTGCTTCAGGAGGCCCTTTTTTACACCATTCAATCATTTTTTCAATAGATTCTTTATTTCCTTCAAAAATAGCTTCAACTCTTCCATCTGGCAAATTTCTAACCCATCCAGATAATTGTAATTTATCAGCCATTTTTTTAGTATTCCATCTAAAAAATACTCCTTGTACTAACCCTGAAATAAAAACATGCACTCTTGCTTTCTCCATCCCCATTCCATTTTAAAAATTTTTAGATAAGAAATATATTAATTTAATGAAATATATGCAATTAAAAGAATGGGATATAATTATTATTGGAGCTGGACCAGCAGGATTAATATCAGCTATTCATTCTTCAAAAAATAATTGTAAAGTATTATTATTAGAAGAACATAATCATATTGGAAAACCAGAAAAGTGTGCTGGATTATTAAGCATTTCTGGATTAAGAAAAATAAATATTCCAATTGAAAATTTTTATATTCAAAATTTTATTAATGGAGCAATTATTAAATCTCCTAAAAATAATATTATTGAAATAAATCCTAAAAGAAAAGTTGCAATAGTAGTTAATAGAAGATTATTTGATCAATTTTTAGCATCTTTAGCAATAAAAAAAGGAGCATGTATTGAATTAGGTATAAAAGCTTTAAAAATTTTAAATAATAAAGAAAATGTAAAAATTTTTTCTTCTAATAAAAAAGAATATTCATCTAGAATAGTAATTAATGCTATGGGAAAAAATTCTATACAATTAGGATATAAAGCTGGAAGAGATATAGAAAAATGGTTACCAGCAATTCAAGCAATAATTGCAAATCATTCATTTAATAAAGATTATGCATATGTATTTTTTAAAGATTATATAAAAGGATTTTTTGGATATTTTATACCTATAAATGAAGAAATTGGAAAAATTGGTTTAGCTACAAAATATTTTCCATTAAAAGCATTTAATAAATTTATTAAAGAAGAATTCCCAAAAACTAAAATAATAGGTATTTCATTTTCTTCTATTTATACTGGCAAACCAATTAAACCAGCATATAAAAATAGAATGCTATTCGTTGGAGATGCTGCTGGACATGTAAAAGCAACAACTGGTGGAGGAATAATATTTGGTGGATTAGGAGCAATTTTTGCAGGAGAAATTGCAAGTAAAATATGCAATTTAGAAAAAAATGATGAAAAAGAAATTTTTAAAAATTATGGAAAAATATTAGAGAAAAAAATTTATCCAGAACTTGAAACAATGGCATTTTTAAGAAATTTATTAAACAATATTCCAATTCCATTACTTGAAAAAATTTTTAAAACAATAAAAGAAAGTGGATTAGAAAAAGATATAGAAAATCTTGGGGACATGGATTTTCAAAGAAAAACAATTATTGAAATAATTAAAAAGAATATTTTAAAAAATGGAGTAAATGTTTTTTATAATTTTATAAAAACATTTTTCTAAAAAGATAACTATATATAGTAGCTTTTTTGATAAAAAAGCAATGAGTAAAACAATTTTACCACTTTGTAATTGGTGTCATAAACCAATTATTCCAAAAGAGAAAAGTGTTAATTTCCCTTGTCCAAATTGTGGAAAAGTATTAATTTGGAGATGTGGAAAATGTAGAAAAATGGGTCAACCATACGTATGTCCTGCATGCGGTTTTAAAGGACCATAAAGGTGAGATTATGGCAAAAGTATTAGCAACATATAGAATTTTTCCAAATAGTGATGAAGTAGATTTAAAAAAATTATTAAATTTAATAAATGAAAAATTACCAGAAAATTTTAAAATTTATGCATATAAAGAAGAGCCAATAGCTTTTGGATTAAAAGCATTAATAATACAATTTTTAATGCCTGATGAAGCTGGATATTCAAGAAAAATTGAAGAATTTTTAGAAGAGTTTGAGGAAATTTCAGAAGTAACTATTATAAATGTTCAAAGGTTTCATGAATAAAACTTAATAACAGCCAAATATATAATTATTATATAGAAAATGTTAAAGAATAATAAAGAACTTAGATTAAGAGTAGCTGAAGCAAGACGTAGAGATGTTGGTTATGGAATTGCACGTATAGATAGAGAAGTAGGTGCAAGCATAGGACTTTCAACAGGAGATATTATAGAAATTCAAGGTAAAAAAATTGCAGCTGCAACTTTATGGTTAGGATATTCTGATGAGAAAGAGAAGGATATTATTAGAATAGATGGGTATATAAGAAGTAATGCTGGAGTATCACTAAACGAATATGTTATTGTTAGAAAAGCTGATGTAAAAGAAGCAATTTCAGTAACTTTAGCACCAGTTAATACATCTATAAAAACTGATGAAAATTTAACAAGAATAATAAAAAGTAGATTAATAGATTATCCAGTAATTCAAAAGAATGTTATTCCTGTGCTATTCTTTGGAAATTTATTTACTTTTGCAGTATTACAAACAAAACCTCCAGGAGTAGTTAAAATCACACCTAAAACAAATATTATAATACAAAGTAGAGTTTTGCAAGAAAAAGCTCTTAAAGCAAGTGTAACATATGAAGATATAGGTGGCCTTAAAGAAGAAATTCAAAGAATTAGAGAAATGATAGAGCTTCCATTAAAATTTCCAGAAATATTCCAAAAATTGGGTGTAGAGCCTCCAAAAGGAGTATTATTATATGGCCCTCCAGGATGTGGAAAAACACTTTTAGCAAAAGCAGTTGCAAATGAAAGTGATGCAAACTTTATACTTGTAAATGGTCCAGAAATAATGAGTAAATATTATGGAGAAACTGAAGCAAGATTTAGGGAAATATTTAAGAGAGCTGAAGAAAATGCTCCTAGTATAATTTTCATAGATGAAATAGATGCGATTGCTCCAAAAAGGGGAGAAGTAACAGGAGAAGTAGAGAAAAGGGTTGTTGCACAATTGCTTGCTTTAATGGATGGACTTGAAAGTAGAGGTCAAGTTATTGTCATAGGTGCTACAAATAGGATAGAAGCAGTAGACCCTGCTCTTAGAAGGCCTGGAAGATTTGATAGAGAAATTGAAATAGGAATACCTACTAAAAATGATAGGAAAGAAATACTTCAAATACATACTCGTGGAATGCCACTTTCATCTGATGTAAATCTAGATATGTTAGCTGAAATTACTAAAGGATATACTGGAGCAGATTTAGCTGCACTTTGTAGAGAAGCTGCTATGAAATGTATTAGAAGAGTTTTACCTAGTATAGATTATTCTGAAGAAAATATTTCACCTGAATTATTAGAAAGTTTGGAAGTAACAATGAAAGATTTTCTTGATGCTTATAAAGAAATAACGCCTACAGCAATGAGAGAAGTTGAAGTTGAAGTATCTAGTGTTAAATGGGAAGATATTGGAGGTCTTGAAGAAGTAAAACAAAAATTAATAGAAGCAATTGAATGGCCTTTAAAATATCCTGAAAAATTTTCTAGAATGGGAATTTCTCCTCCAAAAGGAGTATTATTATATGGCCCTCCAGGATGTGGAAAAACACTTTTAGCAAAAGCAGTTGCAAATGAAAGTGATGCAAACTTTATACTTGTAAATGGTCCAGAAATATTTAGTAAATGGGTTGGAGAATCTGAAAAAGCAATAAGAGAAATATTTAGAAAAGCTAGAATGGCTGCTCCTTCAATAGTATTCTTTGATGAAATAGAAGCAATTGCTATGAAAAAAGAATTGCTTGGGGATGATTCAGGAGTATCTTATAGAGTAATAAGTCAATTGGTAACAGAAATAGATGGAGTTAAGAAGCTTTCAGATGTTATTGTTATAGGTGCAACAAATAGACCAGATTTAATAGATCCTGCAATGCTTAGACCAGGAAGATTAGATTGGCTTGTATATGTTCCTCCACCAGATGAAAAAGCGAGATTACAAATATTAAGGATATATACAAAGAAAATGCCATTATCCCCTGATGTTTCGCTTGAATATTTAGCAAAAATTACAGAAGGATATAGTGGAGCAGATTTAGAAAATTTATGCAGAGAAGCTGCTTTACAAGCAATGAGAAGAGATATAAATTCTGAAATTGTTACTTTTAACGATTTTGAAAATGCATTAAAAACAATTAAGCCAAGCATATCTCCTTCAATGATTAAAGAATATGAAAGAATAAAAGAGAAAATCAGAATAAGCGAGAAGCCATCTCCAATAATAGGATGAAAATAATGTTATATAATAATTCTCTTTTAATTACAATATATGAAACTATAAATAAAATGGGTGGAAAAGTATTAACATCAACATTATTAGAAGAATTGAAAAGAAAAGGCTTAGAAATTACATTGAAAGACATTTATGCAATATTATTAAAGCTAGAAATAAATGGGAAAATAAGAGTAACATCTTTAGATAAAGATAAAAAAATGATCGAAGTGATAGCTACTTAATCCACATATCTAAGCTTGTTTTACCTTTGCTTTTTAATAATGCTTCTTTTAATTTATTCAATGCATTTTGTACTCTTTCAATAGAAAAATCGTGTTCATCACATAAAAATTTTATTATTCCATCATAATTTGGCTCTTTCCATTCTAAATTATAATTATCTGTAACTTTTGGATTTAAGAAAATATCCCTAATAATAGATGGGTCAATTGATAAAGAAGCTTTTTGAATTTCTAAAACTTTTTCTATAGAACCATATTGTTTTATTAATTTTAAAGCTTTTTTTGGTCCAATTCCATATATTCCTTCTGCATAATCTGTT
The DNA here is from genome assembly GCA_964532175.1 of uncultured Nitrososphaeria archaeon. Lineage (GTDB taxonomy): Archaea > Thermoproteota > Nitrososphaeria_A > Caldarchaeales > JAVZCJ01 > JAVZCJ01. The sequence continues at coordinate 4,444 of CAZHGP010000004.1, read as the reverse complement.
CCAACAAGTATTCCAATATCAATAAGTTCTTTTCTATTAATTTTTAATAAATTTAACATTTTATCAAGATATATTATTTCAGGCTTAACTTCAACATATTCCTTCCTTCCTGGTAAACGTCTTTTACCAACTATTGAAAGATTTCTAATAAGCCTAGGAGAACCAAATAAAAGAGAATCCATATCTTGAGAAGCAGAAGCATAAACATCTCCTTTTAAAGCAAGATAAGCAGCTTGAGCTTCGCCTTCAGAAGGTGCTTGAATGCTTGGATTTCCCATTAATTCAATTAATTTTTTAGCACTATTTATTATTTCTTCATTTAATTGTGCGGATCTTATAGCATATTTTTTTGCTTCTTCTATTTCTCCTTTTTCTAAATATTCTTTATAAAGAGCTTCAGCTTCTTTTCTAATTTCTTCCCTTTCTTCAATTGTAACTCTTTTAAGTTCAGGAGGTCTTCCATCAAAAACAAATACAGGCTTAATCCCTTTTTCAATAAAATTTATTGTTCTAAAAAATAATCCACTTAAATGACTTGTAATTCTACCTTTTGAATCCATTAAAGGTTTTCCATCTTGACCTCTAATAATAGAAAGAAATTGATAAAGCATATTATATGCATCAAAAGCAATAGCTTTACCATTAAGATTTTCCAATTCAATAATAGTTACTGCTTCTGAAGGAATTATTTCTCTTATTTTTACACCCATATGGAATCTATTATAGATAAAGAAAAACTAAAATATTAATTTATGTTAAAAAATTTCAGCATCTATTACAAAGTTATATTTCCTTGGAGCAATTTCTAAAACTTTTTTATAATTAAGAATATTAACTTTCCTTCCATATTTTTTAATATTTTCTATAAATTCTTTAATAGCTTTTTCTTCTTCTCCTTCTTTACAAATACAATAATAATGTAAATATGCTTTAGATTTAGCAATTTTGCATGCTATATCTAAAAAATCTCTAGCTTTATAAGGAAGATTCATAATAATTCTATCTGCAAAATTTTCTTTTCCTTTAAGAATTTCTCTTGCATCCCCTAATATAGCTTCAACCCTATTTTTTACTTTATTAATTTCAATATTTTTCTTTAAGTATTCATATGCATAAGGATTAATTTCAATAGAATAAACATGAGAAACATTACAAATTTTTGCAATAAGTATTGAGAATGGCCCCACTCCAGCAAACATATCAACAACAATTTCATTATTTTTTACTTGAGATGCTACACGTAAATGTTCTGTTGAAAGTTTAGAAGAGAAGAAAACTTTTTTAATATCAAGAAGAAAAATACAACCATTTTCTTTATGAATAGTTTCTGTTTTTCCAGATCCAAATAGAACTTCATATTCCCTAATACGATATTCTCCACTAATAGAGCTTTTCTTTAAAAGGACAGTATCAATATTTTTATGAATATTTTTTATTGCTTCTGCAATATCTTTTATATATTTTTCATATTCTTTTCTTGATTCTATAATAGCAATATTACCAATAATTTCAAAAGATTTTGGAGCTAAATTTGCTATATCTTTTCCATATTTTTTTAATAAATATTCTTCTATACTTCTTGGCTTAATTAATCTTAAAGGAAAATCTTTTAAAATAATAGAATAATAATCAAACTTATTTTTTAAAAAATTTTCATTAATTTTTTCTTTTAATGGAATGAATAAATATTCTCCATTGCTTATAATTCTATAATTTGAATTAAGTAAATTATTTTCTTTTATTAATTTTAAAGCTTTTTCCCCATCTTTTTTTAAGATTTTTAAAGCCCATGAAATATTATTCATATTTTCATAAAAAATGTAATAAAAGAAAATAAAAGAATTTATACTTCTTTTTTAAAGAAAAATTTTATAAGAAGAAAAAAATAAAATTTTAAAATGGGCCCGTAGCTTAGCCAGGTAGAGCACCGGAATATGAAAAGTGGTGAAGCTCTTAACTAAAAGGAAGCTACCCGGAAGGAAGTATTATTTACTTCCTGGGTAAGGGTCGCGGGTTCAACTCCCGTCGGGCCCGTCATTAAATTTATTTCATATAACACAATTACGTGTTAATTATAACTTACAACTTATGTTTTGGTTTCTCTACTATTCCACTTCACATGTTATCAATAGATTTTTCAATTATTAGAACAGTACATTTCATTCTTCTGTAGATTTAAACCATTTCTTTTGGAAAGATAATTATGATTATTAATTTTCTATTTATAAATGAAAAAAATGTTGAGTATATGATCATAAAAGGAAAAAATTGATTTTAGAAATAAAAGGATTAATTTTTAAAAAGATGATGATTTTATTCCATTATAAAAAACTACTCTACTTAATATATTGTAATATCATTTTTAAATTAAAGTGACATTATTTAATTTTAATAATTCGATGAATTTTTATAGCTATGTAGGAGGATAATAAAGCTTTTAATAAATCTCCTGGTAAAAATGGAAAAATTCCAATTATTAAAGCACTTAATATATTTCCTCCTAGCCAATAAGAAAGTTGAACAATTCCTAAGCAATATATAATTGCTGTGCCAATTAAAGTAGATAATAGAGTCCATTTAAAGCTAAAAGTTTTTTTCATTTCGATCATTTTTCCAATAATGTAAGCTCCTATAATAAATCCTATTAAATATCCACCTGTAGGTCCAATTAATACTCCAAAGCCTGCTTTACCGTACGCAAAGACTGGAAAACCAATTATGCCAATAAGAATATAGATAATTTGACTTAATAAAGCTAATTTACTTCCTAATATTGCTCCTGCTAAATAAACAAAAAATGTTTGTAAAGTTATTGGCACATAAGAAATTGGAATGCTAATATAGGCACCTAAAGCTGTTAAAGCTGCAAATAATGAAGCTAAAGAATAAGATATAGTTTTAGATTTAATAGTATACATTCTTGCTTCACTTTTTTATTAAGAAAAATTTTAGATATCAAAAAGTTTTACAATTTATTGAAGAGTGTGATATTTATAAGTTTTTTATGATATATGAGGGAGTAAATTTAATAATTTATTTTTAGAGTTTATTAAAAGCATGATAGAAAATTATTGATCATGTTAAGTGATAGAATAAAAAAGCTTGCTATTGAAAGTTTAATTTTCAATGGTTATTGAAAATATCATGTTTTTTCTTTTGCTTAAAAAGTATGGACCGGCCGAGATTTGAACTCGGGACCTTCCCGGTGCGAGCGGGATGATCTTCCAGACTGATCTACCGGCCCATTTATTAGCAATAAATATTAAAATAGATGAATTTTTAAATTTTTTAATTTATTTTAAGTTATTTTTCACTTTTTAAATTTTCTAAGAATTTTACTATCAATAGTTTTATTTAAAAATTTATTAATTGCCATATTATTTTTAAATAATGCTTTTTAAAAATATATACATCTATCTATTAAACATAGAAATTGGTATTGCGGAGGTCGCTTAGCTTGGTCAAGAGCGCCGGACAAAATAATCCGGAATGAGGCTCCGGAAGAATTGGAGAATCCCATAGGGGTGCGTGGGTTCAAATCCCACCCTCCGCATAAAATTTAAAAATAAATATCCTTATTTTTTCGAATGATTTTTATTTTTAAATTTTCTAAAAAGCAAAGAAGGTGAGTTTTTGTTTTTTAACTAAAAATATTCTTTTAAGCATAATAAGTGTAAAGAAAAAAGGTATTTGAGGGATAAAGCAAATATAGCCGTAAAAGAAAAAAAGCTAGAATTTAAAGCTAATAATTCTTCTTTTTAAAAAAAGTATTTTTAAAGGAAAAAATAAAAATCTTTTTTTAAATATTTTTAATGAAAAATTAATAAGACTCTTTTTTATATTAATTATCCTAGCGGCCGTAGTCTAGTCTGGACAAAATTGGGAAAAATAGGACATTGGCCTTCCGATAATTAGAAGAAAGCCAATGATCCCGGGTTCAAATCCCGGCGGCCGCATAATTTTTAAATGAGTAAAAAAATGAATTAAAAAATATGCAATTTTCTAATTTTAAATTTTAATAATTATAATATTCATCCTCAAGAAAAATATCACAATAATAAAATGTCTTTCCTTGTACATTTTGTTTTACTATTTCTCCAATTTTTATAGGTATAGGTTCATTAAATATTGGACCATCATAAACAAAGCAATGATATTCTCCATTTTCACCAGCAGGATCAACAGTAAGTGGCAGCTTTCTTAAAAAATCTTCATTCAATTCTTTTCCTACATATGATGGACCAAGAATATTTCCATCTACACATGTTACAATAGCTTTAAAACCAAACTTAATAAATTGTAGAACTAATTCTTTAGTATCTTTTCTCCAAAGTGGAAAATATCCTTTAAATCCTTCAGAATAAAGCATTTTCTCTCTATAACTTCTTACATCTTCAAGAAAAATATCACCAAAAACAAATCCTTTTATTCCTTTTTCTTTATA
>CAZHGP010000003.1:51711-56940 GCA_964532175.1 uncultured Nitrososphaeria archaeon | reverse complement strand
AGTTCATACATTTTAATAAACTAAAAGTTTATAAATATCTTTTTAAAAATAAATAGAATTGTAAAAAGGAAATGGTAATGATACCAAAGTATATGTTTTTTACTAGAGGTGTAGGAAAACATAAAGACTATTTGCATAGTTTTGAATTAGCTTTAAGAGATGCTGGAATTGAAAAATGTAACTTAGTCTATGTTTCAAGCATTTTTCCACCAGAATGTAAGTTAATCTCTAAAGAAGAAGGAATTAAAATGCTTAAACCTGGACAAATAACTTTTTGTGTAATGTCGAAAAATTCTACTAATGAACCGCATAGATTAATTAGCTCTGCTATAGGATTAGCTCTTCCAATAGGAAATAAAAGTTATGGATATATAAGTGAGCATCATGCTTTTGGAGAAACTGAAAAGAAAAGTGAAGCTTATGCAGAATATCTTGCAGCTACAATGCTTGCTACAACTCTTGGATTAACAGAGGAACAAATAGAAATAATAGAAAAAGGAGAAACATATGAAATAAGAAGTAAATATATTAAAACTAGAGGGATTTGTCAATCTGCTATAGGAGATAAAGATGGTAAATGGACTACTGTTATTGCAGCAGCAGTATTCATAATAGAATAAAAATATTAGGATTATTAAAATGATTAATAATTTCAATAATATAAAGGAATTATTAGTATTTGGAATTACTGGAATGCCAGGAGCAGGAAAAACAGAAGTATGTAAAATATTAAGTAAAAAATTTAATGCTCCAATATATATAATGGGAGATATAATTCGTAGAATAGCTAAAGAGAAAAATATAGAACCTACTAGAAACAATTTAGAAAAAATTATGATTAAAATAAGAGAAGAAGAAGGAGAAGATATTATTGCTAAAAAATTATTTGAAGAAATAAAATTGTCCAATATCAAAAATGGAGTAATAATTATCGATGGTATAAGAAGCATTCATGAATTAGATTTTTTTAAAAAAAATTTTAGAAATTTTATTTTATTAGCTGTAGTAGCATCTAAAGAAAATAGATTCTTAAGATTATTCAAAAGAAGGAGAGAAGATGATCCATTAGGCTTTGAAGAATTTATTAGAAGAGATAGAATAGAATCTTCAATAGGATTGGGAGCAGTTTTAGCTGAAGCAGATTTTTATATTTTAAATGATGGAACATTAAAAGAATTAAATAAGCAAATTCAAAAAATTTTATCTATTATAATTAAGAAAAAGATTAAAAAAATTTATATTTAAGGAGAGCTATTTTATTCTTTAAAAAGAGGATTTATTTGCCAAAAGGTATAATAATTGCTATTATAATAGGTGTTATCGCGCTAGCGGCAGCTTCCTTTATTTTCTTATATGCTCCAATTCAGAAAAGAGCACAATTAATTTTAAACGATTTCTCGTTCTGGTATGGTGGAGGCACCTATTGGGAAAAAAGTTATATCTGGGCTTCTGTTTCGATGAAGGACTCAAAGGGTAATTGGGTAACTGGACTATCTTTGAATGATTTCAGCCTCTCTGAGGCGCTTATCAACTCTACGGGACATGTTATTCAAGAAAGACCAATCACCTTTGACAAACCCGGCTACGACTGTCAGTTCGATGGAGATGGTTTCTGGGAGAGATCCGTTACGAGTGAGAAGCTAGATATTGTCTTTCTGGTTGACTGGACTGGGTCAATGGAAGAGGAAATGCCTGGAATACATTCTGAGCTTCATGAGTTTGTCGACAGACTTCAGTCCGAGCATGTTGACTTCCGTATGGCAGTTGTGAAATATGATGGAAGTACTAATGGGCATTCTATTGACGAATCATATGAAAGTTGGGGATTCACAATGCCATTTCGTAGCGTGATGGAAATCAAAGAGATACACCAATGGCTAGATAACGTGCAGCTAAATTGTGGCGAGTGGTGGGATCCTGCTGCAAGTTATGATCAGATGATGCTTGTAGCCAGTGAGTTCGATTTCCGAGAGGAAGCACGAAAGGTTATTGTAGTCATTACGGATTCTCCAGCAAAAAGCGTATATGGAACATTCTGGTATACTATAGATTGTAGTGCTGCAACCCTTTCCGCTGTTGAACAACTCCTCAAAGAAAAAGGCATCGAGGTACTCTATTGTCAACCAGATGAACTACATCATCTGGAGGGGTATTATGACCCTAATATAAACCCAAAGGCAATGGCTGGTTTTGAAACACTCGGAAAGCGTATCTCGTGGCCATTTCAGCAGGAGGACATCGAGATAAAAAGTGGCCAGATTGTGGAGAGTCAATACTTCTTTGCATGGATGAGCGGGCTCGAGATACCTGCCTTTGAACATCCACGCGACTATACTGTTAGAGTTACAATTAAAGCTGCGGATCCTGAACGCCAAGGAGAGTTTGTAGAATGTAGCTTTTCTTATGTTCCATGTGTACAAGAGACAAGACTCATGATCAGTGTTTACGATGAAGAAGGGAACCCACTTGGTGAAGAAGTTGTCGTGAATTTCTGGACGAAAATGGGCGACCGAAAGGAGGAATGTTACCCTTTTAGGATAAGGCCAGAAAATGGTCTTATCATAATCGACGATATGCATGTTGGCAATTACTACGTAACTGCACATGCATCAGGATATCCCGCATACACTTATGAAAATCTTCGATATGTGAAGAGATGTTGGATTAATATTCCTGCTGAGGGCTTAAACTTCTCATTGCAAGTTGAAACCATGGATAGGGAAATGGAGCTTGCTAAAGCAAGAGGTTTGCTTAAGGACTTGGACGAATGTGCCTTGCCAAGTAGCCCATTCAAAGATTTTGTAGCTGAAGCTGAGAAGTGGTTAGATGAAATAGAAGCAAACGGAGTAACATGGCGGGAGATGGTTGCCATTAAGCGTTTCTATGTTGCTCTCTCCGGCTATGCAAACTTCAATGAGTATGCTCAACGTGAGGCTGAAAGTGCAATTGAAGACTTCCAAGAAATCGTACAGGATATTCATAAAATCGTCGAGCAATTAAAAACTTTAAAGGATGCTAGGAAAAAATCCATCGGCGAGATGTTTGCGGGTGCAGCACTAGAGTTGACTTATGACGTTCTCACAAGTGGACGTTTTACAGCAGCTAAAGAAGCTGTTGAAAAAGGGCTTGATCTTTTAGAGGAATATATTGAAAAAGAGCTTATACCCGAGCTTATTGATATGGTTTTGGAGCAGGTTCCAGATGGTCCTTATAAGCCATTTATCACTATTGCGATCAATGAATATATCGGCAGACCCCAATTGTCGAAAGAGGTTATTGAAAAAGATTTTATTGAAAATATTTTAAAGCCTTATTATATCAACAAAGCGAAAGTAAATCTATATGCAGCTTTAGAAAGTGCTAAGAACTACATACCTCAAGGCAAAGATCGAGAGGATTGGGAGAGTGAAATGGAATCGGATTTCCGCGAGTATAGGGGGATCGTAGATTCTGTGCAGGATACGGCATGGAAGGCACTAAGGATACAGGAGGATATTAAGAATTGGGCAGAGGGGCTTAAGGGCTTAGTAAAAATTCTTGATTTTCTGGCAGATGCTCTTGACACATTAGCAACTTTCTATCCACCTTTCGAGGACGAGGCTAAAGCAGTACATGGAATAATCGCTGCATTGGATGGAATTCAAATAGTGCCTAAAGCAATAGAGTTTGGTCTTGAAGTAGATTGCTTAAATACATTGGGGAATAAGGCAGAATTGTTATCCTATACTGCATTTGGAGAAACTTAAGAAAATCTATTCTTACTAAGATTTCATTCCCTTAGATTAGCTTACATGGAAGCTGTAAAAAAAGGCGCGATGCATAGTGGTAATGCTTTTCCATAAAAAGAATATTAAATATTAAGGATTTAAAGAATAAATTCCATAATTATTTTTCTATTAAAATTAAACATTGAAAATATTTATTCAAGTATAAATTTTATTTAAATTTATTAATTATTAATGAGAAATCTAAAATTGATGGAATGATTAAAATGATTATTAAAATTTCTTCTATTCTTAATAATACAGAAGATAGAGATAAAGTTGAGAAAGCTATTAAAAATATTTTTCCAACAGTTAGTATATCATTAGTTAATAAGAATGGAGAAAAATATTTAGAAGCTGAATTGAAAAATTTAGAAGATTTAAGAAAATTTAAAACATTATTAAAAATTAGGAAAATTAGAGCTGCTGCAAAAGCAATATTTCTTAAAGGTATTGAAGGGAAAAAAATTACTTTTTATTTAAATAAACAAGTAGCTTCAGTTGGTCAAGTATCATTTTCAGAACCAATAGGAGAATCTCCTCTTGGACCAATTAAAGTTATAATTGAAAATGATGATCCATATAAAATAATTGATTGGCTTACTTCAGAGTGAAATATATGATTTTTTCAATATCTTCTCTTTTTCTTCTTAATAAATCAATAGATTATATAGAAGAAATAATAAAAGATTCAGAAATTAAAGTTTGGGAAATTCCTAATGAAGGTTCAATGAAAATAAATGATAAAATTTTTAAAAAATTGAAAGATTTATTATCTATTGGAATTGAAATAAATATTCATGCTCCATTTAATGCAAATACTTATTCTTCTCTTGATTTAAATGAAAGAAAAAGAATATTAAATATTTTATATGAAACATTAGATTGGGCTAATAAACTTAATTCAAAGTATATAGTTATTCATCCTGGAAAAAAATATGGCATAGATAATGAAAAAGAATATGAATATGCAAAAAATGGAATAATAGAATTAGCATTAAAAGCTGAAGAATATGGAATATTAATACTTGTAGAAAACGGTTTAAAAAATTTATCATATATGATGTCTGATTTATCAGAATGTATTAATTTTTTTAAATATGATGTAAATGAATTTAAAAATATTGGTTTTTGTCTTGATATTGGTCATGCAAATATAAATGGAAAAATCGAGAAATATATTTTAGAATTATTTGATAAAATAATAAATATTCATATACATGATAATGATGGATCTTTTGATTCTCATAAAATGGTTGGGAAAGGTAAAGTAGATTGGTATAAAATAATAGAAATATTAAAAAAGAAAGAATATAAAAATTATATGACTATGGAAGATATTGAAAATCCATTTGAAAGCTTAAATAAAATTATTGGATTTTTAAAAAAATAGATAGTTTAAATTTATTTGATCTAAAAAAAGATTAAAGAGTTAATTATATTGAAAAATTTAGTTACAATCTAT
>CAZHGP010000003.1:10392-51611 GCA_964532175.1 uncultured Nitrososphaeria archaeon | reverse complement strand
GATCTAAAAAAAGATTAAAGAGTTAATTATATTGAAAAATTTAGTTACAATCTATGAAGAAACGCAAAAATAAAATTAATTAAATAAGTTTTATGTTGAATGAAAGAGCATTTATGTTAAGGCTTTATTTATAAGCTTTTTTTGGATGTCTCATGGTTAGAGATTGGATTAATTATAATGAAACATTAGTTAAGCTTGAAAGCCTAAAAATCATTCAATAAAGCATAAATGAAAAAAATATAAATATAAGTGAGTAAATGAAAATATATATGAATGGAAAAATTAGTTTAATTTCAACGATCATTCTTTCAATTTTCTTAGTTGGGTCTCTATACTATGGATTTTTTGTAAAGCCTAAAGAAATTACTTATACCTCATTTATTTCTATAACCGAAACAACTTTTAGTACCCCCTCTGTAACAACTATAACGATAACCACAAAGACCACTATAACAGCAACAGTTCCTACTACTGAAACCATAACAGTAACTTCAGTAACTATTACTTCAATAACAGTTCCTACTATTACCGAAACTAAAACAATAACTCCGCCAACTATTACTTCAATAACAGTCCCTATCACTACTACTGAAACTAAAACAATAACTTCAATAGTGACACTAACAACACTAACAATAAATACAACCACAATCGGCACATAAACAACTACAAGTCCTTAGTTTCTAATCATTTATACCATATATTTCAGGAGATCCGATGCATGTAATAATTTTTAGTATGGTGTGTTTTTCCTTGGTTGTGTTAACTATTAAAAGGTTTTTCTAAAATATTTTAGAAAAATTGAAGCAAAACGGTAGAGATAATAATCCACAACTACTCAGTAATTTTATTCCAACAAATATCCAGCAAAATAAAGTGATTATTACAAAGAGACGTCAAGAGTTTTGTAAGTTACAATTCTATTTGACGAATTACAGTAAACATAAAATAGATTTTTGCTATTTCATTTAATAATCTTTAATCTTCTAGAATGCTATATTCTGGCAAGTATTTCTATATGGGACTTCATATGTAAGAAAGTCTTCAGCTATTTCACAATTTTGAAAAATTTTTCTTGCTTCTTTTAATAAAATAATATCATCTTTTTCATATCTTGGACTTATATGAAATAAGAATAGCTTACTTACATTAGCTTCCTTTGCTATATTTGCAGCTTCTAAAGAAGTAGAATGTCCTTCTTCAAATGCTTTATTTTTAAGAGAATCATCAAAAGATGAATCATGTATTAATACATCAGCATTCTTTGCTATATTTAATATTTTTTCACATGGTCTAGTATCTCCACTATAAACAATTTTTCTTCCAGGTCTTGGAGGAGTAGTAACTTCATTAGGATATACAATCCTTCCTTTAAAATTTATAGTTTCCCCTCTTTGAAGTTTCCCCCATAAAGGGCCTCGTGGTATTCCTAATTCTTTAAGTTTTTCTATAATCATTTTCCCTGGCCTAGGTTTTTCTTCAAAACAATATGCAAGAGATTTTATTACATGATTCCCATTAATAGCTTTAATAGAATATTTCTTTGTTTCAAGAATATTCCCCTCATCAATTTCATATATTTCTATTGGAAAATCTATTTTCCCAATACTTGCATTCATTAATTTTTCAATAGAATCTTTTATTCCTTTTGGACCAAATATTTGAATAGAATATTTTCTATCAAGCATATTCATAGTATATAATAATCCTGGAATACCTAAAATATGATCTCCATGAAGATGAGAAATGAATATTTTAAAATCCTTTTTAAAACCTATTTTTCCTAAAAGCATTTGCCTTTGAGTACCTTCTCCACAATCAAATAGTATTAATTCCCCCTCATATTTTATAGCTATAGATGGTAAACTTCTCCTTTTTGAAGGCATGCCACCACTAGTTCCTAAGAAAATTATTTTTAAATTGCTCATTAATATTCACTTTTCCTTAAATATATCTTAAATTTAAAACTTTTTTTATAGATTTAATAAATTTTTTGTAAAACAATTATTTTTCGTGTTAATGAACCATGTACCACAATATCGCATGTTTCAATTATTTTTAGACTTTTATGATTTATTATATTTTCTATTTTTATTTCGCTTGGTATTGCAAAACATATGTGCGCTCCTTTTTTCAATATTTCTTGCATTGAATTAAAAAATTCTTTAAGGAGTTTTTCAAGATTTTTTCCCATTAATGTAGCAGATCTTCCATAAGGTGGATCTGTTACTATAGCATCAATAGATTTTCTTAATGGAGGATATCTTGCATCAGCATTTATTATTCCTTCATAATCATTAAGAAAATACTTAAGATTCTTTAATGCTCCATCACAAATCCATCTTTTTAATTCTAAACCAATAGCATTATAACCCATTAATTCTGCCTCAATCAATATGCTTCCAGTTCCTGCAAATGGATCTAAAATAATGCTTCCAGGCTTTTTTCTTATTAAATTAACCATGCATCTTGCCAATTCTGGTTGTAAACTACTTGGTAAATTGAATGGTCTATTAATAGGTTTCCTATTATGAATCCATTTTTTCTTTTTTTCACTTAATAATAATCCAAGATAAAGTTTAAATGGAGTAGCTAAACAATGTATTCTATGCGTTGGATTTTTAAGATCTACTTTAGCTTCCTTAAATTTTTTAATAAGAATTTCTCCAAGCATTTTTTCTGTTTTTAATGTATCAATTTTTGCTCCAAATATTCTTTTCACACGTACTTCAAATTTTATATTTTTTGGAATAAATTTTTCTATTATTTCTTCATTTATATTTTCAATTAATTCATTATAATTTTCTCCTATAGATAAAAGTAAATATGCAGCTTTTGTATAGGCTGCTCTTTCTATTATTTCTTCTAAAAAAAACTTATTCAATTCTATTAGTGCTACACACGAATCCATTTCAAGAATTTTGTATCTATATTCTAAAGATTCTAGAATTGCTTTTAATTCAGCTAAAGAAAGATTAGGATATTTTCCAGAAAGTCTAAAAAATACTTTATACATTTAACTTATTTTTTAAATAATTAGCTATTAATGGAGCTACTGATACCTTACTATAAATGCTTTCAATAGTATTTGTAGCTATTATCATTTCAGCTCCAGTTTCTAAAATTTTTTTATCAGCATTATTTATAAGAAGTGGATGAATGCAGCTAACAACTATTCTATTAGGTTTAAAATTTAACATTTTTTTAATAATGCTTAAAATAGTTCCACCCGTGCTTATTATATCATCAATTATTATAACATCTCTATGCTTGATATTTTCTTCATTTTCTATTTTAACTTCAACTTCTCCAGTATCAATATTCCTTTTGCTTTCTACAGAAGAAAAATCACATCCAATAATATTTGCAGCTTCTTTACTCATTAATGAACCTTTTTTTCCTGGAGAGAGAATTATTGGATTATTAAGTTTTAATGAGGAAAGATATTTTGATAAATATGGAATTGCAGATAAATCCTTAGCTTTTATATCAACTTCTTTAAATATCCATGGACTATGAGTATTTATTGTTATAATTTCGTCTATTCCACAAGATTTTAAAATATTTAAAATTATTTTTATACTAATAGCTTCACCGTTTTTAAAAGCTTTATCTTGTCTAGAATATGCAAGATAAGGAATAATTGCTATAATATTATTGCAACCAGCTTCCTTAGCAGTTTTACTTAATAAAAAAAGTTGCAAAAGTTTCCTATCTTGCTCTGGATAAGTTGTTTGAATTATAGCAATATCTTCTCCATGAATTTTTTCCACATATCTAAAGTATGATTCACCATCTGGAAATAACTTATGTTCTATTGAAGCAAGTTTGAAACCAGTTATTCTAGAAACTTCTTCAGCTAATTTTTTAGATGCTGGACCTGGAACGATGAGCATAAATTCTACCCCTTTTCTCCAATTATAAGTATTTTTTCACCACAATTCATACATTTATTATCTTTATCTAAACGCCAATTAATTATATCATATCCAACTCTTTCAATCACAGCTTTCCCACATTTTGGACAATAAGTATTCTCAAATTCGCTTCCAAGAATATTTCCTAAATAAACATATTTTATGCCATAAGATTTTGCAATTTCTGCAGCCATATCAAGAGTTTTTATTGGTGTAGCTTCAACTCCAGTAAATTTATACATTGGGAAAAATCTACTAAAATGTAAAGGCGTATCTGATCCAAGTTCATTTAAATGCCATTCGCACATTTTCTTAATTTCTTCACGAGAATCATTCACAGTTGTTACTATTAAATATGTTGTTTCTACATGTATTCCACTCTTTTTCATATATTTTGTTGCTTCTAGAACATATTCTATTTCTCCTCCACAATATTTTTTATAAAAATCTTTAGTAAATCCTTTAATATCTACATTAGCTGCATCTATGTATGGTGCTAAATCCTTAAATGTATCTATTAGAGTATAACCATTTGTAACAAGAACATTTTGCATTCCTTCTTTTTTTGCAAGCTTAGCAGTATCCATAACAAATTCAAACCATATAAGAGGTTCATTATAAGTATATGAAATTATATGAGAACCTTCTTTTTTTGCAATTGAAATAACTTCTTCAGGTTTCATACTTCTAGTATAAACTTCTTCTAAATTAACTTGAGAAATACTCCAATTTTGACACCATGGACAGCGAAAATTACAACCAAAAGTAGATATACTTAAAGTATAGTTTCCAGGCCAAAAGTGATATAATGGTTTCTTCTCAATCGGATCTAAAGCTATTGATGTTATTTCCCCATAAGCTATACTGAATAATTTTCCATTAATATTTTTCCTTGTTCTACAAATTCCAATTTTATCTGGAAATATTATACATTTATGAGGACAAATAAGGCATTTAACTTTATTATCTTCAAGTTTTTCATACTTATAAGTTTCAATTTGCAATTTTTTCATCTCCTAAATTATTACATAATATGATTATTTACCGTTATTATTAACTCTTTCTTTATTCAAATAAGAATTTCTTTATTTGAGAAATTTCATTTATATTCTCATCATGAATAATAATTTGATTCACATTAGATATTCCCAAACCAATTTCTATAGCTCTCTTTATTTGCTGTTGCTCCCATATGGATTTTTCTTCAATATTTTTAGTTGTTCCAAGATATTTTAAAATAGCTAACCCAATAGCATCTGCTGCTATAATATCTGAAGTAGCTATGATAATATTTGGTTGTTTTACTTCTCCTGTAAATGGTCCTCCAGTAACAAATGCTTTTGTTCCATCCAATATAATAAAATCTGGTGGACGAATTAAATTTATTTCAGCTAACATACTTCCAAATTTTGGCTCTCCATAAGAATGCAAAAGCGATCTACTTTTATCACTTATTAATCCAACACTATTCTTAATAGCCATAGAATATGTAGCAATATAGTGTGTTTTTATTACTGGAACGCTTATTAAATAATCTATTTGTTTTAATATACTTGTAGTTTCAATTCCATATGGCCAATTAATTGCTTTTTCTGGTTTAATATTTTCCCATCCCATATCTTCTAACCCTATTACTTCAGCACCTTCTTGAATAGCTGCTTGATAAATTCCTACGTTTTTCATACTTTCAATAGTTGGTCTATAATTTCTATTTGAGCAATCAGCTACAATTATACGCTTAGGTTCATATTCTTTAACTATTTTAATAATGCTCCTAATTACTTCAGGATTAGTTGTAGCAGGACAAGGATCATTAGAATTAACATTTGGTTTAATTAAGACATTTTTCCCAGGATTAAGATTTTTTAATCCTCCTACTAATTCTATAGCTCTACGAACCATTTCATATATATTTTCTTTACGTACAATACTTAAATGAGCTATATAGGGAGTAGTAGTAATAGTTATAGTTTTAGTTTCTGTTTTAGTAATTGTTTCTGTTTTTGTTTTAGTTATATCTTGCGTTATTGTGTAAGTAATTGGCTTAGTAATAGTAGAAATTATAGTAGTAGGTTTTTCAATTAATGTTTTTATATAAGTAGTTAAAACAATTCTTTTTTCTTTCTCTTTTGTAAAATAAAATAAGGAAGGAATAATCGCGCCTATACCTAAACTTAATATAATTAATAAAAAATCTCTACGCGAAATTTTCTTCTTCATCGGTAATTATCAATAAATATATAGCGATATATTAGTTTTTATAATTTTCATTAATTCATGAAAATATAGATTTTAAATAATAATCTTAAAAAAATAAAAAAATAGATTAATATTTAAAAATAAAGAATAAATAATTATTTAATGAAAATGAATGAGTGAATTAAGATATTGGAAAAGAGAAGAAATAATAGATTCATTAGTAATAGATTCAAATGGTTTTATAGTTGGATATGTAAAAGATATAATAATTAATCCTCCAAATAAATTAAGTTTAAGAATTTATAAAATAAAAGAAGAATCAAAAATAATTATAGATTTTGATGCATTACATTCTTTACTTCTTCAAAAAATTAAGAAAAGGTTTGGTAAAAAAACAATAAAAGACCTTTATGAAGAAATAGAGAAAGAAATGAAAGAAAAAGTTTCTGAACAAATTTTAATAAAATATGCTGAAATGAAAAATATTGAAATTCCTAAAAAAGAAATTATTGAAAAAATCGAAGTTGATGTAGGCGAGGTTTCCTGGGAAGATATTGAAAATATTAATGAAAGCATATTTGGAGTATGTATTTTATTAAAAAAAGGATTTTTTGAAGGAAAAGAAGCAGTTTCTTATTATGTTCCAGAATATGAAATTATTGGAAAAATGGTAATAGATAAAGATGCTAGAATTATAGGAAATGTAGCAGATGTTTTATATAGCATAAATGGGCTTGGAATAAAAATTGTTCAAAAAAGAGTTGGCTCAAACCTTGTACCTAATATAGAAGAATTAAAAAGACTTTTAATAATTACTTATGCTTCAGAAGAAAATCTTGCAGAAAATATTTCTTCATTATTAAAAATACCTAAAGATTTAGCTTTAAGAGATAATTATGTTTTAGATTTTGCTAAAAGAACTGGAGTTGAGATTCCTATGAAGGAAGTAACTTTAGAAGAAGAACAAGAATATCCGAAAATTGTTCCTTGGAAAGAAATTAAAACAATTGGAGATGTGGTATTGCTTAATAAATCTATTAATGAGATAATGGCCTAAAATTATAAAAAATATAAGGAATATTTATTTATTACTCTTTCAATTCATTTATATTTGTTACAATTTTTCTTATAGCATTAATAACATCATCTAAATCTTTTTTAGTTAATGATGGATATACTGGCAAAAGCAAATCTTGTGAAGATAATTTTTCAGCTTTTGGACATAAACCTTTTTGATATGAAAACCCTTCTCCATATAATGGATTTTCGAATGGAAATGTTGTATTTCCATATCCAACTTTATTTTTAAATAAATCTTGCAAGTGAACTGGTATTGGGCAGTACCCTTCTGCTCTAATTCCTTCTGCTAAGAGTGCTTCTGCAAATTTATCTCTTGAAACTCCAAGTTCTTCTTCAATTACCAAAGCTCCATATGCCCAATAAACATGCTTAACATCTTTTGAAACAAATGGTGGTTTAATACCTACAATTCCCTTTAAATTCTTAGTTAAATACTCTGCATTTTTTATTCTTGCTTCTATAAATTTATCAAGCCTTTTAAGTTGAACTATTCCCATTGCTGCTTGTAATGCTGTCATTCTATAATTGTAACCAATTCCCCAATAAACATTATGTGCAGGAACATTTGGATATGGAGAAACTTCTACACGACAATGATTTGCAATAGATCTTGCTTTTTTTGCTAATTTTTCATCATGTGTAATAATCATTCCTCCTTCTCCACCAGTAGTCATGTGTTTATTTAAGTAAAAACTAAAGCAACCAAAATCTCCAAATGTTCCAACTTTTTTCCCTTTATATTCTGCACCATTTGCTTGAGCACAATCTTCAATTACTATAAGATTATGTTTTCTTGCAATATCAATTATTGGATCTATATCAGCTGGATGTCCAAGCATATGAACTGGAATGACTGCTTTAGTTTTTGGGGTAATTCTTTTTTCAAAATCTTCTGGATCAAGAGTATAAGTTTCTGGATTTATATCTGCAAAATTTGGTACAGCACCTTGATGTAATATAGCATTTGCTGTAGCTACAAATGTATAAGGTGGGAGGATTACATCATTCTTTGGGCCAACACCTGAAGCAGCTAAAGCAACATGAAGTGCTGTTGTTCCAGAACTTACAGCAATAGCATATTCTATTTTATAATATTTTGCAAATGCCTCTTCAAATTCGCTTACTTTCTCACTAACAAGTTGTGAAAGCTTTTTACTTTTTAAAACTTTTACTACTTCATTTATTTCTTTTTGAGTAACATCTGCTTCTATTGGAACAAATGGCAAAACTTTTTTCCTTATAGGTTTTCCTCCCTTAATAGCTAACTTCTCCTTTCTCATACCAGCTCACAATTTTTTAAAAAAATGAAATATTTAAACTTTTTTGTTAAGTAAAAATAATAAAATTATTCTATCCCTATTTTTTCTAAAATAAAGTTTATTCTATCATTAGTAGCTAATAAGTCATGCGCATAACTATACCTTAAATTTTTCTCTTTTACATAATTTGGTAATTCGATAATAGCTTTTGTTATTTCTTCTTTAGTAGCACCAGTCCCTAAATAATTTAAACCAATATAGTCCATTAAATTTTTCATATATTCATAATCTTGTCCTTGAAAATAGGACATTATTAATATTCCTAAAGCAACCATTTCTCCATGAAGAAAATGTCTTTTCATAATATTTTCCATAAGGTATGTAAAATAGTGCTCACTCCCTTCTTCAGGTCTACTATTTCCATAAATATAGCAAAGTTGCGTTTCCATGCATAACAAATCTAAAATAGTCTTTAAACCATCTTTATTACATTCTTTAATATTGTCCTTTTCTATTTCTACACTTTTTAATATTGCTTCAGAAATATTATAAATATGCTGAGATATTTTTTCATCTTCAGTAGCTTTTCCAATTAAATTAGCATATTTCCAATCATACAATCCTGTATAAATTGATAATATATCACCACATCCGCATATATTTAATCTTTTTGGTGCCTTACTAATTATATCTAAGTCGATATATAAAACATCAGGATGTTTTGCTGGTAAATATTTTATTTCCCCATTAATCCTTACAGCAACTTCGCTTGTAAGAAAAGCATCGGTTGAAAGAATTGTTGGAATGACTATGGTCTTGATTTTCTTATAAAAACCGACGAATTTAGCTACATCACTAGCAACTCCACCGCCTATACCATAAACTACTTCATACTCTTTTAAAGAGTTAACCAAATTGTATAAATAACTTTTTGTAGGATACCCAACATATATTATATCTTTTTGCTTAAAGGATATTTCCTTATTAATTAGTTCCCATACTTTCTTATCTGTAAAAATAACACACTTCCTTTTTTCATCTCTTTTATTAAGATTTAAAAACTCTATTTGAGGTAAATTTTTTATCTTCATCTTTTCTTTTTTACAATTCTTTAATTGAAATAATACAATGATGTTTTACTTCAGGTACTTTAAATAGTATCTTATTTTTCCTTTTAATAATATTTAATATTCTTTTATTAGGAAATAGTTGTTCTGCTTTGTATCTTGCTTTTGAGCTTACTAGTAGTTCTATATTAATATCGTAACATACAGGAACATATGTAATCGGATAATTAATATCATCTCTTACACTATTAACCAAGTGTATAATATATCTTTTTTTATCTTTTTGATACCATGGAACAATAGCTATTGTTTCTGGACAATTTTCTGTAACAATTGGTAATCTATTCTTTGATAACCATTTTATAGAATTAATTATTAAGTTTCTATGATATGGAATCGCGTACTCTAAATATTTGCATCCTATCGGTCCTGCAAAATACACAATTCTTCCTTTATCGTATTCATTTGTTACTATTGTTGGTAGATCGGTATCTTGTCCAAGAGGAGCATAATGAACTATAGATTCTTCTATTAGTGTTGATATTATTTGTGCTTTTCCTAAAGCCTCTATTGATAATTGACTTCCAAAAGATGGTATTAAAATATTGTACAATTTTCTATTTACTATTGGGTGTTTACTCTTTATTTCCATATAGGAATCTGTTGAAAAAACTTGTTTTTCATAACCAAGATATTTCACTCCAAGTATTTCATTTAATCCAAAGTCTTCCAATTTTTTATCTTCATCGTAAAGCGATGTCTTATAAGAAGCGATTAATCCACCTCCTTTAATAACAAAATTTTTTATAGCATTAATTTTTCCTTTTGATAAACTAATTACATTTGGAAGAATTAAAATCTTATAATTATTTAACTCATTTACTAAGTTATCTTCAGTTATTATATCAAATGGAATGTGCTCTTGCAATAATACTTTACAAAAACCTAATAATTCATTTACATGTTTTACTTCTTCTGAAGTATCAAATAAATCTATAGTTTTTCTTGAATATAAAATTGCAACAAATTTTATACTTTCTCTATTAGTTAGATATTCTTCATACTTTCTTAATTCTTTAAATTGATTAAGTATTGTTTTCCATCCATTTGGATCAGCTATGTCTGGATAATATAATGCGAAAAGTGGATTCCCACCATTTGCAATTATTTCTCCAATAGCTAACTTTAATTCATCATCAGGTAATGATGATAGATCAAACGGTGAATTTCCTTGCATATTAAGAACCAATATGGGCTTTTTATTATTTATTGCTCTCGCAAGTTTTATGCATACTCCATACCACCATATTGGTTTTCCAACAGATTTCCTATATAATTCCATATGCATTATATCTTCAAATTTGCTTACTTCTTCAAGATCAGACCCATATGCTAATGGAATATACCATGTAACCATTTCTTTAACATATCTTGTTACTCTATCTCCAATTTTTTCAAGAAATAAAATAGCTTCTAGTGGCCAAAAAGCTAATGGAAATGGATGTTGAAAGAAAATTGCAATATTATCCTTTTTTACAGCATCATAAAGTAATTTTTTAAATTCCGTAATTTTTTCATAACGCCATTGTATGAATTTTTGCCATATTGGATCACCCCACTTTTCTTTTATTGGTAATTCTTGATCAAATTGTTTTTTAAATAATTCTCTACAATAGGAACAATTACACCAACTTTGGAATGAAGGCTCATCAAAATAAAAACCATCAATATTATACTTCTCAGAAATTTCTTTTATAACACGTACAATATAATCCCTATAAGGGCTATTTGGACACATTGCTACTGAATTATAATTTTCCTCCCAAGCAGTAGGTTTTCCATCAACTCTTTTTTGAGCCCATTCAGGATGTTCAAAATATAACTTCCTATCTCCCCATAAAACATTAACGTATGCAATTACTTTAGCTTTATTTTTATGAGCCTCTTCTATTATTTCCTTTAATAAGTCTCTTTCTCTTAAATTCGGGTGATGTGGAGCAATTTCACTTTGATAAAAAGTTGTCCCACCAGGCCAATATCCTACTGCAAAAGCAACAATTACGTTTACGCCATTTCTTGTTAAATTCCTTACTATTTCTTTAACATTAATATTTTCAAGATTTTTTGCACCGGGTAATTCTATTGTTACAGCATATAAAGGTTTTTCCCACCATTTTTCCAAAAATTTCACCTCAATAATTTAAATATATTAATAGTTTTAAAAATATTTAATATTTTATCGAAATATAGTTATGCTTTATAATCATAATTATAATAATTTTATTCTTATCTTTTTAAAGCTCCAAAAGCTAGTGTTCTAATAAAGTACTTTCTTATAATTAATGAAAATATTATTGTTGGTAATGTAGAGATAAATCCTAACGCAAAAATTTTTCCCCAAAAAATCTCCGTATGGCTCATATAGAATACTACAGTTGTTGATAATGGTCTTGCATTTAAAGAAGTGAGAAAGTATGGCAGCGTAAATTCATTCCATGAAAGTATAAAAAGAAGGAGTGCTGTAGCACTAACTCCCGGGATAGCAAGTGGTAGAACAATTCTTCTCAATGCTGAAAGACGTGAACAACCATCTATTAATGCAGCTTCTTCTAATTCTATCGGTATTCCCTCAAAAAAACCTCTAGTTATCCATATCGTATATGGAATATTCCATAAAAGGTATAATATAATAAGTAATAAGTGCGTATCAAATAGGCCTAAACTCATAGCTATATGATAAAAAGCAATTATTACAGATATGCCAGGAACAAGCTGTAATATAAGAAATAATAAGAAGTATTTTTCCCTATGTTTAAATCTAAATCTCGTAAAAGAATAAGCTGCAGGCAAAGATATTAATAAAGTTAAGATTGTATTAGGTATAGCTATAAGTAAAGTGTTTTGTAAGTAAAAGAATAAGTTTTGACCAAAAATAACTTCAATAAAATTTTCAAACGTTGGTTCAAAAATCCATACAATTGGATATGCATAAACTTGTAATCTAGATTTAAATGCAGATAATGCCATAAAGATATAGGGGAGTAACCATACAAATAATAGTATTATTACGATTAAATATAGAAGTAAAATTTTTATATTTCTGGAAATATTCATTTTCTTTTTCATTTTAATTTAAAACCTCCAAGTTTCCCTTAATTGTTTTATAAGAAAACTACACATAATAATTATTAAAAATATTAAGAATAAAGATAATACACTTCCAGCTCCTAATTGTCTAAATGAAAAGGCAACTCTATTAATATGTATAGCTAGTATTTCTGTAGCAGAACCTGGCCCACCACCAAACATTATATATGGTACATCAAAACTTCTAAAAGCTTCTATTGTTCTTATGATAAGTGTTATTAATATAATCGGTTTTAACATTGGTAATTTAATATCTTTCAAAATAACCCATTCTGAAGCACCATCTATTTGAGCCGCTTCTATTGGTTCTTGTGGAATAGCTTTAAGTGCAGCATAAAAAACTAATATGAAAAATGGGGCTGTCATCCATATCGTAGCGATTGAAAGTGCTATTAAAGCATAGTTTATGCTAAACCAATTAATTTTTATTCCGAAAAACATTTCTAAGAAATAATTAACAAAACCATCGTATGTAAAATATAAACGCCACATTAATCCAACAACAGATGGCATCATAACCATTGGTATTATAAAGAAAGCTGTAATAATTTCTCCTCCACGCGGAAGCTTATCTAATAATAAAGCAAAAAATATTCCTATAATAAAACTTCCTAAAACTTGAATTATAACAAATATTATTGTTAATTGTAGAGAATTATAAAAAAGGTAATCTCCTCCAAAGAAGACCCAATAGTAATTTTTTAATCCAACATATTTAGCTTGATTCCATGGAGTTCCATATGTCCATTCATATAAACTAGTTTGTAAACTTATAAGAAGAGGATAAGCTACCAAAATTAATACTGTGATTAAAGAAGGGAGAATTAGCAAAACAGGATAATATTTTTTTGAGAATTTTTTTAAAAAAAATTTAAGGGACATGGATTTTACTTGTATGGCTTTAATAGTTCTTCTATAGAAGTATTCATTTGCTCACATGCAGCTTCAGGAGTTAATTCTCCAGTTATAGCAAGCGATGTTAATTCAGAAACTATACCTGTCATTTCAAATGAAATGGGCAAAGTATATGCTTTAAGTAACTCTTGAGATAAAGGAGAGTTTGCTGCTTCAAGGGTATCGAGAATAGCTTTATCATAAGGATTCCTCATCTTTTTTAAAGGTGAAAGCCTTGTAACTATTCCACCATTTTCAAGATATCTATCTACATTCAACTCACTTGTTAACCATACTATTAAACTCCATGCTGCTTCTCTTTTTTCTTTTGGTGCACCTTTTGGTATGCTAAGTCCCCATCCCCAAACTCCTGCAGCTTCTCCAGCAGGTCCTTTAGGGAATTTAACATATCCTACTTTGCCTGCAACTAAAGATTTTTTAGGGTCTTCTATACCTGGAGCAGCTGCTGTAGACTCTACCAGAATTGCTACTTTTCCTGTTTGAAATGCTGACCATGCTTCTTCAAAAGAGAAAGCCTCTATGCCTGGTGGACCATACTTAGTTAATTCAACAAAATACTTTAATGAATTAATTGTTTCAGGAGAGGTAAACTTAGGAGTCAATGTCTCTAAGTCAACCCATTTACCGCCAAAACCATAGGTAAAAGATATCAAACTCCATGCAGCTTCCCAAGATTTAGCACATCGTATTGATACTCCATAGAGTCCCTCTTCCCTTTTATGGAAAAATTTTGCAAGTTCAAGAAGTTCTTCATAAGTTTTAGGCGGCTCCTTATTATATTTTGCGAATAGGTCGCTTCTATATGCTACAAAAATTGTTTCACCTGCAAATGGTATACCATATAATTTCCCAGCAGCTTTCATATAATTAACATAAGCTGGTATAAGATCATCAAAACCAAACCATTCAGGAGTTAATTCTTTATTTGCTAAATAATCATCTATTGGAATAACTAACTCTTGACTAGCAAAACCTGGTATTATTTCAGCACATGTATACATTAAATCATATGGGACTTCTTCACCTGTGACTATTAGCATTATTTTATCAAAATAACTTATTTCTTCATAAACAACCCATTTAACTTTTATTCCTGTTAATGATTCAAAATCTGGTGTTAGAACTTTAAATGCTTCAGTTGATGGATGTGCTACAGCTGCAATAGTAAGTGTTGTACCACTGTATTTTTCCCTGATTTTTCTTGTCCATTCATATACTTCATTAGGGTATTGAACTTCTGTTTTTGGCTTCTCAAAACGAGGCCAAAAGAAATATGTGATTAAAATAGCTATTACGACAATTATCACACCAACTGAAATAAATACCCTTTTTTTCATACCTTTTCACTATCTTATTTTTAGTTTAATTTAATTTATAAATTTTTCTAAAAACTTTTAAGTATCTAATTAATTTTTTATGGTATGAAAAGTGTTATTCGTGAAAAAGTATTAAATATTATAAATAATAAAAGAAAAGAAATTATCAATTTCGCTCAAAATTTAGTTCAAATACCAAGCATAACTGGAGAAGAAGGTGAAATTCAGAAATTTATAGCAAAAAAACTTAAAGATTTAGGTCTTGAACTAGATGTTTTTGAAATTAATTTAGAAGAATTATCTAAACATCCATTTTTTGTTCCTTTAGAAGAATATCGTAAGACTTATAAAAATAGACCGAACGTAGTAGGCATTTTAAAAGGTAAAGGTATTGGAAAATCTCTTATACTAATGGGACATGTCGATACGGTTCCTGTAGAAAATAAATCATTATGGAAACACGATCCATTTGGTGGTGAAATAGAAAATGGAAAATTATATGGTCGAGGGGCTCTTGATCAGAAAGGTGGGATAGCTGCACAAATAATGGCATTAGAAAGTATTATAGAAGCAGGTATATCATTAAAAGGTGATGTAATATTAGAAAATACTATTGAAGAGGAAGCTGGTGGAAATGGTGCTTTAGCTTGTGCAGTAAAAGGATATGCTGCTGATGCAGGAATATATACAGAGCCTAGTGGATATATCATAGGTATTTCTAATCGAGGAGCCCAATTTTTTAGAATAATAGTGCCAGGTATTGCTACTGGAATTGAAGCTAAATGGGGAACACCAAATGCTATCGAAAAAGCTATTTATCTTTATAACGCTATAGATAACTTCTCTTTAATGCGTCAAGTAGAAGCTAAAAAATTTCCGTCCTATAAATATTACATTCTTGAAGAAGAAGACATTCAATATCTGCCATTCGGAACGAAAGATAAAGAACTAGTAGAAATAATTAATCAAAATATTATTCCTACAAGTGTATGTAAAATTCATGCAGGAGTGTGGCCTTCCTCAACCCCAGAACAATGTATATTAGAAGGTAGTTTAGAATGCTTACCAGAAGAAGATATAAGAGAAGTAAGAGAAAGATTTAAAGAATATATTATGCAAGTATCTAAAATGGATCCTTGGTTAAGAAATAATCCTCCAAAAATTGAATGGTTTGGACTTTGGTTTGAATCATGTATAACCGATTTGAATCATCCAATAATTAAAATAACTCAAAAAAATTGTAATGAAATAACTGGGATAACTCCTAAACTTAAAGGTGGTGGTGGAAGCGATTTAAGATGCTTAGTTAAATATGCTAAAACTCCAAGTATTGTTTTTGGGGGTGGAATTGGAGGTAATGCTCATGGAATAGATGAATACTTAGAATTAGAGTCTCTTATAAATTCAACTAAAATTCTTGCATTAAATATTCTTGATTGGTGCGGAATTGAAAATTATTAATTTAATGAATTTTTATAGTAAAATTTTATGATATTAAGATCTATGTAGAAGGTACTTCTATAATGCTTTTGGCACTCCACTCTCCTTTAGCAACTTTTGGTACATATTCTTCTAATCCTTCTGGTGGAAACCTAAGTTTCTTTCCTTTTTCAGCAGCCATATAACTAGCCATAAGAATTTCTATAATAAATAATCCATCTTCCCAATTTTCCATAGGCATTTTTCCAGCTAAGAAACTTTCAGCCATATGTCTATTTTCATTCACAAATCCATAAGTATAGCAATCATCTGGCAAAACTGGCATTAATCCATGGTCTGCAGTTTGTTTTTCTATTAAATCTTTTCCAGCCTCACCTTTTATTTCTCTACTAAAGAATATGAAAAGCTCTGGATTTAATGTATTAACTTGCATGAAATACTCAGGTCCTAAAACTTCTACACTCATTCTTAATCCTGGCCCTACAAAACACCATGAACTTGTTGCTTCAATCATACATAATGAACCATCTGGTGCTTCATAAAGAACCATTGAAACTGCATAATCTTCTGCAGGAGATTTAGAATAGTCAATTTCTCCTTTTGTCATATTTTTTAAAATTTCAATATATTTTGATCTTGTCCATTTAAGACAAGCTATTTCAGCTGAAACAGTTAATGGCTTTAAATCCTTTTTTTCATCTTCTGGACCTATTATTAAAGATCTTGCAGATTCATGGCTATGGCATATCATATCTATCAATACTCCTCCACCTTGCCTTTTACCATCCCAGAACCAAGCTTTATGCGGGCCACTATGTTCTTCAGCACATCTTATAAGATATGGCCTACCTGCAATTGGTATTCCTCTTTTCCATAAAATCTCTTTTCCTTTTATTATTGGTGGTGCAAATACATAATTTTCTAAATAACCATGTAATAATCCACATTTTTTCACAAGATTTAACATTTCTTTTGCTTCTTTTACATTTCTTGCTAATGGTTTTTCACATGCAACCCCTATTAAATTGCTTTTGCCTTGCAATACTTCTTCAGCGATTACTTCCATTATAGGTATTCTAAGATAATGCGGAGTAGTTATCCATATAGCATCTACATTAGGATCATTTACCATTTTTCTAATGTCTGTATAAACTTTTGGTTTTCCTACTCCAATTTCTTCACAAAGTTTTGCAGAATATTTTGCAGTTTCTTCATGAGCAGCGCATATAGCTTTTATTTCAGCATTTCTTATGCTTTTCCATGATGGTATATGATAAGTATTTGTAACGAATCCTGCTCCAATATAACCTATCCCAATTTTCTCTTTCAAATAATCACCTCTTATAGTAAAATTCTCTATTTTTAAAAGGAATAAAATGAAATATTTAAAATTTTTGTTTTAAATATTTAATTTAAATATTTAATTTATATTCTCTAAATCATGATACTGGCTCAAAAACAATATTTAATTCTTTAGCAATTTTATATGCTTTTAATATTTCTTCTCTTGTTAATCTTCTAGCAATATCTGGAAATTTTTCAGGATATTGAGCAACATAATGTTCAGGACGCCATTGCTGCATTACATTTACAAGAGCATTAGGTAAATTCTTAGATATCCATTCTAAAATTGGACGAGTACAACATTCTATATGATTCGGAAGAACTAAATGTCTAATTATTATGTCTCCATTATTATGAGCTATTAAATGGTTTCTCTTAACTATTTCAGTATAATTTTTTACTTGAGAAATTCTCCATGCACATTCATCATTCCCATATTTAAAATCTGGAAGCCATATATCTATTAATTCTGCTAATATTTTCATTGTTTCTAAACTGCAATACATATTGCTATTCCATAATAATGGAACATTTATATTAAGAAAACTTAGTGATTCTATAATTGTATGTAAATTTGGAGTTGGTTCTCCTCCAACGTAATTAATGTTTAATGCACCTTTCATTCTTAATTCTTTTGAAATTAATGCTAATTTACGAGGATTTATTTCAATTCCATTTAATGGATCTGTTGAAATATCCCAATTTTGACAACCTACACAACGAAAATTGCAGCTTGTAAAAAATATAGTTCCACTTGGAACAAGAGGGGCTTCTTCACCTGTATGTAGAAAATATGTTGCTACCCTTGTTTTTTCATCCAATTTACAAAAACCTTTCTCTCCTTTTTCTCTATTTTTTCCACATCTTCTTTCACAATAGCAACAATTTCTTAACATCCTTTTTACTAATTCTATTTTTAATTCTAAAAAATTGTTTTTTGGATTTTCTAATTCTTCTATTTTTAATTCATTATTTCTTATTTTACTATATATTTGATTAAAAATTTTAGATGCTTTTTCATGTTCTTTCCATAATTCTTCTTCTTTCTCTTTTAAATCTATTTCTATTGGAATTTTTTTACATATTAAAAATTTTGCTGGTTTTTCATTCTTCATTACTCGATAATACCAATTAAGTCTTTTCTTTACTTCTTCATTTTGCCATACAATATAGCTATCAGGCCTTAATAATGATAACATCTTTCTTTCAAAAAAATTTTCCTTCATAACTTCATAAAATTATTATTTTTTAGTTCTTTTAAAGTTTTTAAAATAATTTTTAAAGAAATAAAATTTTAATAAATTTTTTTATCATATTACTAAAATTTTTAAAATTAGAATTAGCTTAAAAATTTTATATTTTACTTTTTTTCAAGATCAAAAGGTGAAATATAATCACCAAATTTTTCTTTAGCATCAATTAAGCATTTACGTTGCTGATTTAATATTTGAAAAAGCTCACGTGGAGCATCAGGTATATTATATTGATAAAATTCTTCTATACGTTTAATTTTTGCTAAATTTTCTTGAATACGAATAGTAAATTGTTTTATGTAATCTTCTTTTTTATAATCAATTCCTCGTACTTGATTAAATAATTTTCGTAAATCTTCATATTTAGGAATAAAACCAGTAGGAGATTTTATAGCATCAATTTCATTATGTACTCTAAGCTCCATCCATTTTATCCATACTTGTTTATCTCGCTTATCATTTACGTATTCACTTGTTTCTATATCTCTTAAGAAATAATTAACTCCAAAAATGAGAGGTTTTTTCTTAAGCTTTCTTCCAAATTCTAAAACATTACTTATATATTTACCTAAAGGAATAGAAATAAAATCTTGAATACTCATTAAATTTATTTCATATTTACCTTCTTCTTCTATAATAGCAAAAGTTGTTTCTGTTTCTAATGAAGCTCCATAAGCAATAATTCCATGTTCCCAATTAAAACTTTGTTGAACTGGTACATAAGCTTTAGCATCACGACAACCATAAATTATTCCTCCTAATTCAACTCCTAAAGGATTATCTAATTCAGGATCACAATTTTTTAATGCTTTGAGAGATATTGTATAACGAGCATTTTTATGAGCTGGTGGTATTTCTTCACCTTTTGAATTGACTTTACCTTTTTGCCAATATCCAATGAAATTTATTCCCTCATTAGGAATTTCACAACCCATGCCTAACCAATAAGGTTTCCCATCTTTTACTAATACATTAGAGAAAATAACTTCACCAGGGCTTGTAAGAGCTTCCCAAATTAGTGGATCATCGATAGGATTAATATCTTGAAGAATACCAAAAATTCCATATTCGGCATTTACTATACGACAAACACCTTCAATATTTCTAAGAAAAGCAATATCATCACCCATAATAGTATTACCTGGAATCATTGCAGTAGAAGTTTTTCCACAAGCACTTGGAAAAGCACCAGCAAAATAAGTTTTACGACCATTTGGACCATATACTCCTGTAATCATCATATGTTCTGCTAACCATCCTTCTCGATGAGCTTTACGTATAGCAAGACGAAGAGATAATTTCTTTAATCCAACAGTATTACCAGCATATTGAGTATTAACACTATATATGGTATTTTCAATATAATCAATATAAATACGTTTCTTTTCTGTTTCAATACTAATCATATTTTCATCCATTTTTCCAGATGAGTGTAATACACGAAATATTTCAAACTTTTGAACTTCTTTTTGTTTAAACATTTCATAAGCAGGATGATAAAGTAAATTAATAGAATGAGCTACATACCAAGAATCTGTACATTCTATACAAGGAATACTAAATATAGAATTTGGAGGCCCTAATGAGGCAAAACAAACAATCATTGTACGTCCTTTCATTATGTTTTTAAGTAAACTTTTTATTTCTAGTAATCCTTCATCACGATCAATTTGATTGATTGTCTTACTTAAATAATCCCATTTTGGCACAAGATACTTTGTAACTTCACGATCCCTTCCTTGATCATATGGTCCATCAAAATGAACAGTATGGCCAGGAATTGCTAAAGGTTTTTCTTCACCAATAGCAATTGCTTGATTTCGAATATAAGCTTTATCTTTTTCAGAATTGTCACAAATGAAAATATTATCAGGATTACAAATTTCAACAGCTTCAGCAATAAACTTATGAATTCTAGGATCAATTATTGCATAAAATTTTTCATAATTATTTTTATCCATTTTAGATTTCAGTATTTCAACATAGGCATTTATTTTCTGCATTTTATTTTTCCTCACGATTTTTTAAACGATTAACGGATTTTTTCATCATTATTTTACTTTTTTATTTTCAAAAAAGTAATATTTTATAAATTTTTCAATTAAAAAGTGTAATTTATTCAATATTTTTATATTCGCTGAGAAAAATATTGAATTTTTTCTAAAAATAAGTTCTTCATTTTATTTTTAAAAATTATGAAATTAAAATTTATTAATTAAGTAATTTAATAATAAATATGCAGTTTTTATGTTTAAAAATAATTATGATTTTAAAATAGAGAAAAATTATGATTTGGGGAAATTAGTTACTTTTATTCCTAATGAGAAAATACCAATATATAATTGGTTTTATTTTAAAGAAGGATTTTCAAGAGATTTTGTAATAAGATTTATAGATTATTTTAAATTAAAAGAAAAAGATTGGATTTTAGATCCATTTTTAGGAGTTGGTACAACTCTTTTAGCAGCTAAAGAAAAAGGAATAAACGGAATAGGTATAGATGCTGCTCCTCTTGCAATTTTTGTTTCTCAAGTAAAAACTTCTGATTATAAAATAAATGAATTAAAAGAATATGCTAAAAAAATATTTAATGAAAAATTTAAAAAACCTAGCTTAACTTCTATAAATCCATTTATAAAAAAAGCATTTTCAAAATATTCTCTTGAAGATATAATTTTCTTTCGTGAAATTATTAGAGAAATTGAAGATATTAAAATTAGAAATTTTTTTACTCTTGCATTAATGAGATCTGCAATGGATGTTTCTTATGCTTTTAAAAATGGAGCAGTAATAAAAATTTTTAAAAAACCTGTTCCGCCTTTTAGAAAATATTTTAAAAGAATAGTTAAAAGAATGATTAAAGATATTGAAAAAATTAAATTTAAAAAATGTGAATTAAATATTAGACTTGGAGATGCTAGAAAATTAGATTTTTTAGAAGATAACTTTTTTAATGCAATAATTACTTCTCCACCTTATTTAAATAAAATTGAATATACAAAAATGTATAGAATAGAATATGAATTATTCTTTGGTCATGTAAAAGTTGATCCTATAAGATCATACATAGGTTTAAATCTTAAAAATGTTAAAGATATTTTTCCTGAATTAAATTTGCCAGATATCGCAAAAGCATATTTCTATGATATGAAAATGGCTTTAAATGAAATGTATAGAGTTTTAAAAAATAATGGTAAAGCAGCTATAGTAGTTGCAGAAGGAGTATTTCCAAACAGAATTGTTGAATCAGATATTCTTTTAGCTAAAATTGCTAAAGATATAGGTTTTAAGATTGAAAAAATAATAATTGTAAATGAAAGAATTGCTACACGTGAAAGAACAATAAAAATTGGTAAAGCAAGAGAAAGTATTATAATATTAGAAAAATAAAGTGGTGCTTATAAAATCTTATTCTTTTAAAATATTAGATGAAAAAAATTGAAAAATTCATAATTTCATTATTAATATCTTACATATTTAAAAAAGCTAAATTTAAAATCAATAATTTTATAATGAAAAATTTAGCTATTAAACAATATATTAATATCTCATATATAAAGGAAGATAAAGTAACTTTTCTTAACAAAAGTTTTTTTAAAGAAGGTTAAATTACAATGAAAAGTTATTCTATAAAAGCAATATCAAGAATATTTTCAGAAATATTATTAGTGATTATTTCATTTTCAATTATTTCATTAATTGGAATATTCTTAATAATACATTCTAAAAACTTATCATACAATCCTGAAATTGAAATAATTGAAGCAAAAGCAATTTCTTGGAATGATAAAACATTAATAAAAGTAAATATTGCGAATATTGGAAATACAAAAATTACATTATGTGCAATGAGTATTAAAGAAGTTGGAAATATTTGGTATGGTTCAAAAAATCTAGAACCCTCACAAAATTATGAAATTGAAGCATTCATTCCTTATCAAGAAGTTGGGAAAAAGCTTACAATAATTGTTGGTTCAATAGATCAAAGTGGGAGAGTATTAGAAAAAATTGCAAGTACGGTGGTAATGCCATGAATAAGAAAGGGATAAGTAATATTCTATCATATATCGCTTTAACAATAGTTATTCTATCAATCGGAAGTTTTATAGCTTATTTTTTCATTTATCAAACAAAGATAACAAGTAAAGTTATAACAAGCGAATTGGAAAAAGAAGAGGGAAAAGTACTAGAAAAGTTATCATTAATTTATTGGGGACCAGAATGTTGTATTTTATCTAATGATGGGGAAACAAAAATAATTATAAAGAAAATATATGTAGATAATGATATCATAGATAAATCAAATGATTTAATAATTATTAATCCTCATGAGAAAAAAGAAATATTAATACCATACGGAAAGAATTTAATGATTGAAACTTTATCTGGAAATTTTTTTAAATTTATTAAGAAAGATTTTACTATAATTGAAAAAACTTGGAATGAAAACTTACCAAGTGAAATAATATTTAATTCTTATGTTACTATCACTTCAACTCATATTTATACAATGACTAAAACTATTACTTTCTATGTTACAACTACAATTAATTATACTTACACTCAAAAAATAGAAAATAGATCGACTACCATTTTTAATTATTTAGGATCCATGAAAAGTATTCTTCTAATAGCATTATGTCTTATAAATTTCTCTTTGAATTTTAAAATAAGAAATAAAAAACATATGGATCTTCTTAAAGTGGTTTTTTATGAATAAAAGAAAGTATGGGTTGAGCATAATTTTTATTCCAATGATTATAATAGTAGTTACTATGCTTTCTATATCATTTTTATTCATTGGAATCGCTTTCTTTAAAATTCAAGAAAAAGCAAGAATAATACAACATACAATGAAAAATGAAAAAATAAAAGAAAATTTAGAAATTTATATTTTTAATGGAACTATAACAAAAGATGGATGGAAAAATTCAAATAACACAAACATTTTAATAGTAAATCTTTCTGGATGTGATATTGTAATAGATTACTTCTACATTATTTCAAGAGATGGAAAATTATTAGTTAATGGAATAATGAATTTAAAAATAGAGAAAGGGGGTAAAAAGAATATCGATATTAAAAAAATCGGTTTACCTGAATATATGAATAATTGGAATGTTTTCAAAAAATATGTTGGATTAATAGTATTACACACTACAAATGGAAATTTGTTTATTTCAAAATATGAATTTCCAAATAAGGAATTTCATTAACCCCTTTCTTTAAGTTGAATACTTAAAGAAAGAAAGGGGGATGAATAAAATAAATAAAAAGAA
Source organism: uncultured Nitrososphaeria archaeon (assembly GCA_964532175.1). Taxonomy (GTDB): domain Archaea; phylum Thermoproteota; class Nitrososphaeria_A; order Caldarchaeales; family JAVZCJ01; genus JAVZCJ01. The sequence goes on along the minus strand of CAZHGP010000003.1, from coordinate 27,395 downwards.
AGTTAAAGCATCTTTCTTTAATCCAATAATAGCAGCATCGATAATATTAATGATTATTCTTAGTTTTATAATAGGAATAGTAACAATTAGTAAAATAGCTATCACTTCAAAAGAAGTTATTAAAATTGAAGCTGAAGCTGGAAATGAATTAATAAGGATATACATAAGCATAGATGAAAAATATGAAAATTCTAGTATTGCACTTACATATACTACAATTTTAAATACAACTACTTCTATAATAACTACAAATACATCAACTATAAATAAAAAATATGAAACAAGAGTAACTATTACAAATCAATGGGGAAAAACAAGCGTAATAGATTATTTTATAATAGAAGATTGGAATTACAGGATTATTTCTAAAGGAGATTTAAATATAGTATTGGAAGCAGGAGAAGAAATAATATTAAAGGGAGATGAATTAATAAATACATTTAAACTAAATGATAGTGCTTATATTGACTTCTGGTATTTTAAAAGAAATATAAGATGTATAACACTTCATACGATACTTGGAAATACTTTTGGTTCTGCTTATTATCCTATTAAAGAAGTAACTCAAACTGCACAATATTATGAATTAACTTTCTATAGAACTACTGAAAAATTGATACAAAATCAAACATTTACAACTACTTATTATGGAAATTATCTTTTAAGAATTGAATCCCATGGCCCATTTACTATTTCTCCAAGAGATGATAATCCTATATGGTATAAGATTTATGAGTATAGTGCAGATGGTTCAAGAAGTGCTATTCATAATCTAATGCCTGATGTAATAAATCCAAATAGCGATCCTTATGGAAGAATATATTTAGATGGAGATTATGTTTATCCTGCTGGAATATTATTAACAGTATCCCATGGTTTACCTAAGATTTTTCCAAGTTCTTGGCAATACAAGAAAGTTTATGTAAGTAATGGCTATAATTCTATTGGACCATATGGTAAATTAACTATTTTTGTAAATAAATTAGAATTATGGGAATTGGATCAATTTGGAAATGAAGTAAGGAAAATATTAGAAACAACTTCAAATTCAATAACTTTTGCAATGTTTGGAAATTATAAATTAAAGAGATATTTTGGATATACTTCAAGTGATTATAATCCTCCCCCTACTACAACTATAACATATATAACTAATACAAATACAATAACTTCTTACACTCGTGAAGAGAAAATTGGTTATGTATATTGGAAAGCTATAAGAAAAGATGAAGAAAATCAACAAAATATATTAATTAAACTTGCAGATTCTGGATGGTGGATTGAAATAGTAAGTTATAAATATGATACACATGGTAATGGTAATGCATGGTGGGGAGAAAAAGATCCTGGGCCAAATCAATATGCAGTATGGATTTATGCTTATTGTCATTTTACTAATGATGACCCAGATGCTTATATGGAATTTTGGATGTATTATAAAGAATATAGATATGTTCCATCATGATATTTATAAAAAAGCTCTTACTTTTTTAAAACAATTTTCATAAATTCTTATTTAATTAAAGCATATAAAACTAAATAATCCTTTTAATTTTTTCAACATATTCTTCTAATATTTTTTCAATTTCTTTTTCATCTTTACCTTCAATATATATTCTAAAAACTGGCTCAGTACCTGAAGGTCTTAGAAGAATCCATGTATTTTCATTTAAATAAATCTTGAATCCATCCAATTTATCTATTTTTAAATACTTCGTTTTTTTAATTATCTTTTTCTCGATTTCATTTAAAATTCTTTTTCTATCTTTTTCTTTAATAGGTAAAGCAATTTTTTTACGATAATATTTTGCATAAGATTGAACTATTTCACTTAAATAACCCTTAGAATTAATTATATCAATAATTTTTAAAAGAGAATAACATGGATCACCATACAAAATATTTTCTTTCCATATATACTTGCCTGTTTCTTCAAATGCAAAAACAACATTATCAATATTATTTATAACCTGCTCTATTATTGCAGGTGGACCAATTTTTGTAAAAATAATTTTTCCATTAAACTTATGAGTTACATCTTCTATAATTTTTGAAGTATTTATTGGACAAACAATCGTTCCTCCATTATGCTTTTTTAATTCTTCTTCAGAAAAAATTGCTCCTGTAATATCTCCCCATAGAACATTTCCATTTTCATCAACAAATATTGCTCTATCTCCATCACCATCACAAGCAAGCCCTAGAATAGCTTTTTCTTTTTTCACAATATTACATAATTCTCCTAGATTTTCAGGCCTTGGATAAGGATCTCTGCCTGGAAATTTTCCATCTATTTCTCCATTTAAAATTATTGGCATACCATTTATTTCTTCAATTATTCTAGGTAAAGCATAAGATTGAGGACTATTACAACAATCGATAGCAATTTTTTCATTTAAAGAAATTTTTTTCCCAAAATTTTTTAAAACATTTTTAATATATATTTCTATTGCATCATCATCTTTTTCTATTTTTCCTATTTCATTCCATGGTACTCTTTTATATTTTTCTTTAATAATTATTTCTTCTATTTTTTCTTCATTTTTAGGTCTTAATTCTCCAGTATCATTTTGAAAAAACATTATTCCAGTTATTTCTGGAGGTGTATGGCTTCCTGTAATCATTATTCCCCCATTCAATTTAAATTCTTTAATATAATGGCATAAAGCTGGAGTAGGAATAATTCCTAAATCAATAACATTTATTCCTCCTAAAATTAAACCAGATATGATTGAATGTTTAATAACTCTTGAACCAAATCTTTGATCACTTCCTAAAGCAATATTTCCATTATTTTCTAAAAATCTAGAATATGAAAGACCTATTTTTATAGCAAATTCAGGTGTAAGATTTTTCTCAACAATTCCCCTAATACCTGAAGTACCAAAATACTTAGTTTGCATACTTTTCTGCCTCAATTATTTCTTTTTTTAAAATACTTATCCAAAATTAAAAATTTTAATAAATACTTATCTTTTTATCTTAAGAAATTACATTTTACAATTTTTAATATTTTTTACTAAAAGTTTAAATAGTCCCTAAAAAATTTATTAAGATAAAAGAGAGGAATATATTGAATAAAAACATAATTAAAAAATTTCTACATCTGACTATAATCATTGTTATTTCTTTATGGTTTACTAAAATTGTGATTGGCCAGCAAGTTATCACAATTACAACAACTAAAGTTACTACAATCCCTGGAACTACTTTTACTACTATAATTCAACAACCTGATACTACTATTATAGCAACAATGATTATGCCAGGTTATATGGTTATTATGGAAGAAGAATATCCTGATCAAGTATGTATTGCAACGATTAAAGCTTTACCAGAAGAAGTTATTTCTATTCCAGGAACAACTATTACAGTTCCTGGAGTAACTTATAGTACAATTATTTCAGTTCCTACATATGCTACTACCATTTTTGAAACTGCTGGTGGTAAAGTTGTAACTACGACTGGTTTTGCTACAATAGCATTTGAAACAGAAATTCCTGGAATTACTACTATAACAATGCCTTTTCCAATTTATGGTGAAATTATTAAATCTTGTAATGAAATAACGATTAAGGAGGTAATGATTTATATAGCAGAAAAAGTACCTGCAACAATCTTTGTAGCTATGCCTGGAGCAACTTATACTATACCTGGAATGACTATGACTATGGAAATGCCGGTTCAAACAACTGTTGTGCAAACTGAAACTTTGGAAGGTACTACTTATAAGACTACTGAAAGTTTTCCAGGAGCAACTCAATATATATCAAGTGTAATTAAAGGAACTACACTCACTAGTATAATTGCTGAACCAGGAACTACTAAAACGGAAATTGTTATAATTACTACAACACTTCCAACAAAAACACCCGCTACTCCATCTACAACTACAGAAGTAACTACGCCTAAAACACCTACTACAACACCTATAACAACTCCGACTACAATAACTCCAACAACTATAGCGCCTACTGGTCCTGATGTAATGACTTTAGGTATTATAGCTGGAGTTATTGTGATCGTTATTATACTTGTCATTTACTTTGTTATGCGAAAACATCGATAAAAATTAATATATACTTTAAACTCCTCTTTTTATTTTTTTAAGAAAAGCTTTATTTAAAACATAATTTTTTTAATTAATGAAAAATGAGAAAAAGAATATTAGCATTAACAATAATATTATCTATACTAGCTGGTTTTATATTTAGCTTTTATTATTATGAAATAAAGTTTTTCTTAAATGAAATTATTTTTCCAGATGAATATAGAAAAGAATCTGAAAAAATTTTTCATAATGTTTTATTTAATATTGAAGAAGTTAGAGGTTTAAAACCTCCTAACGATTCTAGAATTGAAATAGTTACATTAGATTGGGTTAAAGAAAATTGGGGTAAAAAACAAGTTGAAGTTTCTTTAAAAGAAATTGAAATTAAAGAAGAAATATATAAAGCTCTTTTTATAATTCCTGAAAATGCAAGTTTAAAAGAAACTACAATTAAACAATCAGGATATATCTTAGCTGCTACAAGTGGAGGAGTAATATACATAGTTAGAGAATATTTCAATCCTTATGACATTGAAAAAGCTTATGAAATTTTATCTCATGAACTTACTCATATTATTCAAGGTAAATATTTTAAAACTCCATTTCTTAAAACTCATGATGAAATGCAAGCATGGTCAGCACTTATTGAGGGAGATGCTGGATTAACTTCTAAAAAATTTATTGAAAAAATGAAAGAAAAGAAAATTGGTTTAAGTTTATTATTTTTAGAAAATTATAAAAATAATGCATTAGATGAAATATTATTTTTCCCTTATAAATATGGTGAAAAATTTGTTTTATTTTTATATAATATAGGAGGATGGAATAAAGTTAATCAAGCATATGAAAATATTCCAAAATCAACTGAACAAATATTACATCCAGAAAAATATTTAATATATGAAGAACCAATAAAAGTTAATGGAATATTATTAAATATTTCAGACTGGTCTATTGCAAAAACAGATACATATGGAGAATACTTTTTAAGAATTATGTTATCTAATTGGATTGATGAAAATTTATCAGAAAAAGCAGCTGAAGGATGGGGTGGAGATAATTTCACATTTTATATAAGAGAAAATATAAGCAATTATATTTTTTTCTGGAAAATTGTTTGGGATAAAGAAGAAGATGCATTAGAATTTTATAATTGTTTTAAAAAAATGATGGAAAAAACAAATAGTTCAATGATTATTAAAGATGTTTGGAAGAATAAAAGTAGATTTTTATCTATTAAAATTTTAAAAAATGAAATCCTTTTAATAGGTTCAAATGATGAAGGAATTTTTAAAGAAATATTAAAAATATAATTCTATCTATTTTTATTTAATAAGTTCTCTTCTAATAGTTTTGCATATCAAGCATATTTTATTACTTAAATCTTTTTTTGAAATTTTCCCTTCAGCAATACCTTTTGATACTTCTTTTATTAATGATTTAACTTCTGGTAATGCTTTTATTTTTCTTAATTTTTTCCCCCCTCTTTTTAAAGATATATATTGACTTATAGCTGCTTGTGTGATTCCCAATTTTTTAGCAGCTTCAATTTGTGTGAAACCATATTTAGAGCATAAATCCTTAGCTATTAATGCTCTTATTGTTGGAATTATTTCTTTAATTACGTCTTCGCATGGTGTTTTCATGTCTATAACGATGTTATTCTTCCTTATATAATTTTATTTTTTAAAAAATAATTATTTAAATATTAGAATGTTTTTATTAATTTATATGAAATTTAATATTATAGCTACGACTGATAGAGGGTTGGAAATACAAGCATGTAATGAACTTAAATCTTTATTAAAAGATTTAGGAGACAGTAATGCTATTGTTAATACTACAAATATTTTAGGTTTAATAATTGCAGAAACTTCATTAGATCCATTTAAAATAATTGAAGATCTTAAGAAAATATATATTGAAAATCCTGATAAAATTTTTTATTTAAAAAGAGTTATTCCAATACAAATTGTGACTGAAACAAATATTGAAAAAATATTAGAAGCTACTTTACCTTTAATAAATTCTATAAAAGAGAATGAGACATTTAGAATTACTGTTGAAAAAAGGAGGACAAATATTTCAAGCATGGATATAATTAAAGCTGTTGCAAATTTAGTAAATAGGAAAGTTGATTTAGAAAAACCTGATAAAATAATTCTTATTGAGATTATTGGTAAGTATACTGGGATTTCAATAATTAAAAGTAATCAAATATTTAACGTGCACAAATTATGAAATAAAGTTTATATATTGGTTTATTTTCAAAACTATTTCAAGAAAAAGGAATGAAAAAATCGTATAAGTTATTAATAGTATTATTGATTATCGTTGCTCTTGCCATTGGCATAATTTTAAGTTTTAATTTACTAAAAAAGGAAAGAACAATTAAAATCTATAATTGGAGCTATTATATCGATGAAGATGTAATAAAAAGCTTTGAAGAAAAATATAATGTAAAGGTAATCTATGATACATATGAAGAATCTGGAGAAGCATTTGCTAAGCTTAAGATTGGTGGTGGAGGATACGATGTTATATATATTTCAGATTCATTTTTAAAGCAAGCAATAAAAGAAGGATATGTTCAAAAAATTGACCATAGTAAAATACCTAATTTTAAAAATATTGATGAAGAACTTGTTAATAATCCATATGATAATGGTTTAAGCTATAGTATACCATATATGTGGGGAAGCATAGGAATAGGTGTTAATACTAAATATGTTAAAGATGAAATTAAAGGTTGGGAACAATTATTTAATGAAGATTTTTTAAGAAAGTATAATGGAAAAATTTCAATGCTTGAAGATTTTATAGATACTATTAATGCTGCAAAATTCTATTTAAAAATTCCATTAAATGATTGGAGTAAAGAAAGTGTTGAGAAAATTAAAGATTTATTAAAGAAACAAAGAGAATACCTTGTAGGGTATTGGGGAGCAAGTCAATATATTCCAGGGCTTGTAAAAGGTGAAGTATACATAGCACAAGCATGGAGTGGAGATATTCTTATAGCAAAAGATGAAGAAGAAGCTATAGAATATATTTTACCTGAAGAAGGAACTGTAAGATTCATAGATTTTATGGTAATACCTAAGGAATCTAAAAATATCGATTTAGCATACGAATGGATAAATTTCCTTCTTGAACCAGAAATTGCTGAAAGGAATACTAGAGCAGTACATTATACAAATTCTTTAAAAAGAGAATTAATGCCTGAAGATTTATTACAAGAAAGTGCATTATATCCAAGCGAAGAATTAATGAAAAAGCTTCAATTCGAACCAATATTAACTGAAGAAGAAATTAAAATAGTTGAAGAAATTACAATCGAAGTGAAAGGTGCTTAAATTCCTTTATTTTTTATTTTTATCTTAGTTAATACATTTAGTAAGAATTATATAAGTCATTTTTTAGAGGCTAACTATGATAGAAAAGTTGGGCACGTCTTAACGTTTATACATATAATACGTATATAATGATGCTAAGCATAAAGATATGGCTATCATTATTGTTGCTAAAGCGTTTAAGTCTGGAGTTGCACGTGCACGTGCAGCCCTAGTCCATATAAGTATTGGAAGCAATGGAAAGCCAGGCTCAGTAGTAAAAACGCTTTTAATAAAATCATCAAAAGATAAAGTAAATGTTATAATCATTGAAGCAAATATTGCTGGCATAGCAATTGGAAGCAATATTGAAAATAAAACTTTTATTGGCTTGGCTCCTAAAATTAAAGCAGCATCTTCAACATTCTTACTTATAAGAGATAATTGAGCTTTTAAAGTAAAATATGCAAAAGCAATATTGAATGCTGTATGTCCTATAAAAACTGTATACCATCCAAAATTAATATTTGAAAGATAGAAAAATAAAGCTAATGAAACCGCCTCAGCTATTTCAGGAATAATTATTGGAGTATACATTGCAATATCTAAAAAATCATATATTTTACCTTTACTTCTAATATAAGTATAAGCTAATGTAATACCTAAAAAAGTTGAAGTTAAAGCTGATGCTAAAGCTATCGTGAAACTATTTATAAAAGAAGTCCATACTTCATTACTTTCAAACAATTTAATATACCATTTTAATGTAAATCCTTTCCATTCTGTTAAATATTTTGAATCATTAAAAGATTGTATTACCATCATAAAAATTGGAAGATATAAAAAGGAAAGTAATGCAATCGTATAAATTATCCAAATTATTCTTGTTTTCATATTAAAATCACTTTAGCTTTTCTAGAATAAAATAATGAAATTATTAAAGCTATTGAAATTATAATAATAGATAAAGCAGATCCTTTAAACCAATTTCTATATTTTAAAAATAAATCCCATATTAAATATCCTACAGTATATCCTTCAACACCTCCAAGCATTGATGGAACAACGAATTCAGTCATTGTTGTAAGAGAAACAAATATTGAACCAGCAATTATTCCAGGCATACTTAATGGTAAAATAATCTTAGTAAATCTTTGAAATGGAGTTGCTCCAAAAAGGTAAGAAGCATCGAGAATAGATTTACTAATTTTTGATAATGCAGCATATATGGATAATAGCATATATGGATAATAATCATAAATCATTCCTATTAATAATGCTATAAAATTGTTTATAATACCAATCATATATAAAACATTGTATAATGCGTATGTCCTAAGAAGGAAATTAACCCAGAAAGGAGCAATAAAAGCTATTAAAATTATTGATTTGAATTTTTCATTTATAATAAAAGCTAAATAATATGCTACAGGATAAGAAATTATTAAGCTTATTATAGTTGTTAAAAAAGATATTAATAAAGAATATCCTATTATTCTAATATATAGAGGATTTTTTAAAATACTTACATAATTTTCTATTGGATTTTCACTTTTTAAACTATAAATGAACATTTCTATTAATGGAATATAGAAAAAAATAAATAGAAAAGTAATAGATATAATAGTAAGTATTTTTAATGAAGAAAGCAATTTATTCTAGTCTCCTGGAAATATTTTCATATCATTTAAAGACCAATTAATGCTAACTTCTTTTCCAATATTTACTTCTTTACATGTATCACGAGGTGTTAATGCTTTAAGGTATTGTTTATCATTTATTTTAATATCTATTTTTACAAAAGGTCCTAAGAAAATCATATCTTCGATCTTACCTTTAGCAATAAAATTATTTTTATTAGCATTCCCAATTTTTATTTTTTCAGGTCTTAAAATAATATGTACATGGTCTGATCCATTATTATTTATTTTAATATTCCTAAGTTTGATTGGTTTCCATCCATCAACTAATATATAACCATTATTAAGTTTCCCCTCTATTATATTTACTTCTCCAAAAAATGTTGCAACAAAAGTATTTATTGGATTATCATAAACCTCGCTTGGTTTTCCAACTTGGAAAACTTTACCATTATACATTATAGCTACTCTATCAGACATAAACATGGCTTCTGTTTGATCATGAGTTACGTATATTGTTGTAATATTCAAGCTCCTTTGAATTCTTTTAAGTTCAACCATAAGTTCTTGTCTTATTTTATAATCTAAATGACTAAATGGCTCATCTAGCAAAAGAACTTTTGGCTCTAATACTAAAGCTCTTGCTAATGCAACTCTTTGTTGTTGCCCTCCACTAAGTTGTGTAACTTTCCTATTTCCATATTCTTCAATTGGAAGTTTTACTAATTCGAGGATTTTTGAAACTTTTTCTTTAATTTCATTTTCTTGAAGCCTCTTAATTTTAAGTCCAAACGCGATATTTTCTATTACATTTAAATGTGGAAAGAGAGCTAAATCTTGAAAAACCATTCCAATATTTCGTTTATAAGGAGGCACATCATTAATTTTAAATCCATCTATGAAAATGTCTCCAATATCTGGCTTCTCAAGACCAGCGATTATTTTCAATAAAGTTGTTTTTCCACATCCACTTGGTCCAAGGATTGTTAGAAGTTCTCCATTATTAATCGATAAATTGATGTTATCAAGTGCTTTGATATTCCCAAAGCTTTTACTTAAATTTACAATATTAATATAATCCTTTTCTCCCATCTTATTTTTTTCTAATAAAAATTTTAAATGCTAAGATTTAAATCTTACTATTCTAAAATAGTTCAAATGAGTTCCAAACCAATCAAAACTTATTTCTTCATGAAGGATAGCAAGATATAAAAAAATTTATGTTAAATTATAAAAAAAGTAAAAGTATAAGTTTAAGTTTCTAAAAAGTTAGAAAGAAAATAATGAAAATGGTTGAAATAAAATGGATGTTAGAGTATTAGCTCTTATAATATTATTACTTTTTCATATTCTACTTTCTTTAATTTTATGGAAGAAAAACTCTCTTAAAAGGAATAAAAGTATATCTTTTTCAGGTCCATTTATATTTTTTCGTACAATACGTGGTAAAAAATTTATAGAATCTATTGCTAAATATAAAAAATTCTGGTTGTCATACGGAAATGCTGCTATAGCAATATCTTCCATATCAACCCTAATAGTTACTTTTATGATTATTAGATCTACAATAATTTCCTTTAGTATTCCTCCAGAAGCTGCTATTAGGCCTGAAATGATGATAGGTTTGCCTGTAATTAACCCTCTTATACCATTTTGGTATGGGATTATAAGCGTTCCAATTGCAATAATTATTCATGAATTATGTCATGGGATAGAGTCTAGAGTAAATAATATTAAGATTAATTCTCTTGGAATAGTTTATTTTATTCTTCCTTTAGGTGCTTTTGTTGAACCTAATGAAGAAGAATTAAAAAATACTTCAAGAATTAAAAGAGCTAGAATATATGCAGCTGGGCCTATAGCAAATATTTGTTTAGCTATTATTTTTCTATTATTATTTTCTTATGGTTTAATGATTTTTGTAAATCCTGCCTCAGAAGGTGTTGGAATAGAATATGTTATGGATGGCTCTCCTGCTTCTTTAGCTGGTTTAAAGCCTGGAATGATTATTACAATGATTAATGATGAAAAAATTATTGATATAAATAAATTTCAAAATTTTTTATCAAAAAGAAATGCTTATGAGAAAATACTTGTGTACACATCTAATGGAGAAATTTTCGAAATAATTTTAGAAAATAAATATTATTTTACTCAAAATATTGAAGATTTTGGAAAAGGATTTTTAGGAGTAGGAGTAAGAGATATTAAATCCTTTTTAGATATTTTAAAGAAACCATTATCAAATATTCCTAATTCATTAATAATTTTTATAAGTCTTCCTTTATTAAGAATGTCTCCAATAGAATTTCCAATTATAGAATTTTATAATACTCCACTTCCAAACAATATATTTTGGATTTTAGCTAATATAATTTATTGGCTTTTTTGGATAAACTTAATGTTTGGTCTATCAAATGTATTGCCAGCAATCCCTCTTGATGGAGGCTATATATATAAGGATGGCTTAGATTTTCTAATAGTTAAATTGTTTAAAAATATTTCTAATGAAAAAAGAGAATATTATGTTAAAATAATTTCTTATACAACTTCTATAATATTTTTAATTCTTATTTTAATGCAATTAATTATTCCTAGAATTTCAGCTCTTTTATAAAATTTTAAAGAAATGTTTGAATTTAAAAGGTGGAGAAATAGCAAAAGAGTTATCGTAAATCAAGAGACTGTTTACGCACTTAAAGTCATAGAATGAAGTTAAGAGAATTTTACGTTGCAATAAAGCTATTCTGTTAATTTTGCTATCTTAGAAAGTATAAATTTTGCAGCTTCTTTTCTTGTTTTTGCTAAGTCAAAAAAAGCATTCATAAGCCCTTTCTTTGAAGCATCAAGTATTTCTATTAAAACTATGTTCTTATTGCTATCATAACCTAGGATAACATCGTTGTCAAGTAATTCTTCATCTGCTAAGGCACTTTCCTTAAACTTAATTACCAATACGTCTGCCTCTGGATCATAATTAATAACTAAATCCATCTTCCTACTCTCCTCCTATTCCGAACAACATCTTCAAGTTTACTACTATAAATCGCAGTAATAATAAACTTTTCTTTACCTAATTTTTCATAAATAACTGCTATTTTGTGCTTCATTTTTAAGGCAACATATCGTCCGGTCATCGAGTCATAAAGGACTTCATCAGGGTCATCTATTACGTTAATTAATAATTCTTTGGTTATTCCGAACCGATAAAGCTCTTTTATAAGTTTGTCCTCTATGTGGCGACTCCATTTTATCATCAAATAGAACCACCCTTCTTAAAACTCATAATTAGATTAACTGTTTATATGCTTTACAATGAGTTAGAGATCATCAACTTAAAACAACTCATACGCTTATCTATCTTTCTGAGTAAGAAACTTTGGTTCATATGAACTTCCTAGGAGCGAATAAGAACCTAGGTTCTTATTTGGAAAATAAATATTGAACTGTCTTATTTTTCTTTTTATTTCACCACGTAAGCTTTTTGAGTTTCTTACTCCAAAATAAAAAACCAAAGTTCTTATTACCTTTGATTATCTTAAAAACTCATTTGAGAACATAGCAATTTCACTTCTTTGATTCGGATTAAACGAATTAACGATAGTACTTACATCTTTTCGTTTAGTTGATAAATGGCTTTTTATAAAAAAGAGCTAAGTCTAAGAATTAAGATCTGAAGAGAATTAAAAAAGCTCTAGCGCGCTACATACTAAATTTTTCGTACAATGTAAACAATCTGGAAATCTTCCTTTAAAAACTCTATATTCTTAAAAGAAAATAGTTTGTAATTTTTCTTCTAGACTTTCTAAGATATCAACTGCCTTTAATCTAATTAATACATCTCTTTTATGTCCTGCTTTTTTATCTTTGCTTCTTTTTTCTATTTTATGCATTCTTCTAATTTTTTCTTTTATTGAAAGAATAGAATCTACTAATTGATGAATGTAGTCTGAGATGATAAATCAATAGCATTGGAAGAAGAGGCTGGAGTTTAGAAATAGGTTCCTAGATTTTTCAGCTTTTTATAAAAATTTAAAAGAAATATTTATTATTCTAATTTTAATATATTTTATTATGTCAATTGCGATAATTTTTAATGAAAAAATTATTAAATATGATTTTGGAGAAGGGCATCCATTTAGAGGAGATAGATTTATAAATTTTATGAATCTTTTTAAAAAATTAGAATTAAATAAAGATCCAAGATTTACCATTATTGAAGGAATTGATGCTTCTGATGAAGATATTCTTTTAGTTCATGATCAAGAATATATAAATGAAGTATATACTCTTGCAAAATATAGAAGCTTTTTAACACCAGATACACCATTAAATATGGAAATAATTGAAGGTGCAAAAGCAATAGTTGGTTCTTCAATGCTTGCTGGAAAAATTGTTATGGAAAATTCTAAAATAAAAATTGCTGAAGGAATAGGAGGAGGATTACATCATGCAGCAAGTGATAGAGGAGGAGGTTTTTGTATTTTTAATGATGTAGCGATATGTGCAAAAATGCTTATTAAAAAATATGGTTTAAAGAAAATTTTAATAATAGATACTGATGCTCATGCTGCAGATGGAACTATGGATGTTTTTTATGATGATCCAAAAGTTTTATTAATTTCAATTCATCAAGACCCTAGAACTCTTTATCCAGGAAGAGGTTTTATTTATGAATATGGGATTGGAGAAGGAGAAGGATATAAAATAAATATTCCTCTTCCCCCATATGCAGGAGATGAATGCTACAAAATTGTTCTTGAAGAAATTTTTAAACCTATTGCTGAAGAATATCGTCCAGAAATAATAATTCGTAATGGCGGCTCAGATCCGCATTGGGCAGATCAATTAACTAATTTATGCTTAACTCTTAAAGGTTTTAGAATGATTGGTGAGACTATTAAAGAAGTTTCTGAAAAAGTTTGTAATGGTAAAGTAGTAGATTTATGTGGAAGTGGATATAATCCAAAAGTTTTACCATATGCATGGCTATCAATAATTCTTGGATTATCTGGAATAGAAATTCCTCTTGAAGAACCATTAGAAATTCCAAATTGGGTTCATGAAAAATCTATTTTAAAAATTGAAGAAACAAAAAATGTTATTAGAGAAGTTAAGAATATTTTTAAAAAATATTGGAAATGTTTCAAATGAGTATAAAATTCTTTATGATTTTTTTCTATAATTTTTTAACATTTTTTAAAGTTTATTCTTTTTATTTAATTTTTAAGAAAAAATAAAAACTTAAATATAATAATAAAATATAGATAGTTTGGACTCATGCTATTTAAAGATAGGATTCAAGCAGGACAGAAACTTGCTGAAAAACTATTAGAATATAAAGATAAAAATGTAATAATATTAGCTATTCCACGTGGAGGAGTTGTAGTTGCTTATGAAATAGCTAAAGTATTAAATGCTCCTTTAGATTTAATTATACCACGTAAAATAGGAGCACCTTATCAACCTGAGCTTGCTATAGGAGCTATTACACAAGATGGAACAATTATTTTAAATGAAGATATAGTTAGTTATTTGCCAATTCCTGAAAATTATATAAAAAATGAAGCTGAAAGACAGAAAAAAGAAATTGAAAGAAGACTTATAAAATATAGAGGAAATGCTATTGAACCAAATTTAGAAAATAAAATTGTTATAATAGTTGATGATGGTATAGCTACTGGAGCAACAATGCTTGCTGCAATAGCTTCTATTAGAAAAAAGAAACCTTCAAAAATTGTTGTTGCAATTCCTGTAGCTCCTCCTGAAAGCTTAGAAAAAATTAAAGAATATGCTGATGAAATTATTTGTTTACAAACTCCTGAACCATTTTTTGCTATAGGGCAATTCTATGAAAGGTTTGAGCAATTGGAAGATGAAGAAGTAATTAATATATTAAATAAGATAAGAAAAAAAATTAAATAAATATATTAATTATAACGCTTTTATAATTTTTAAAAGAATTTTTATTAAATAAACTATATATATAATTTAAAAATTCTTTTCTAAATTATTTGCTTAATTATATGTTTTGAAATACTGTTAATTATTTCTGGAGAAAGAGCATCGATTACTTTAAATATTCTTTTATCTGTAATTGAGTATATTCTTCTATTTCCTTCTTTTCTACATTTTATTAATCCACAATCTCTTAAAATTTTTAAATGACGAGAAACCAAAGGCTGAATTACATTAAGATATGGAATTAAATCACAAGCACACCATTCTTTTTTACGTAAAAGATTAATTATTTCAAGTCTAATAGGATCTGATAATGCTTTAAAAATTTTTGCTCGAAACTTATTTAAATCGATCTCTTGTTTCATAATATTTATTAATATATAACAATATTTAAATATTGTTATAAACTTTATATATTAGGGAATTAAAAATAAGGTATAAATTGGTGGTAAAAAATGGAACCATTAATTGTAGTAGCATTACTTATAGCAGGACTAATAGCAGGAATTATCGGGGGGTTACTAGGCACTGGTGGGTGCGTAATAATGCTTCCATCACTTGTTTATTTATTTGATTATCCTTTGCCAATAGCGATTGGGACTACCGTAACAGCAGTCATATTAACAGCAGCTTCTGGAACGATAGCTCATCTTAGAATAAAGAATGTAGATTTTAAAACTGTAAAAGTAGTTGGAATTAGTGGAAGTATTGGTGCTATAGCTGGAAGCATACTATTTTTTTACTTAGTTTCAGAAATTTGGTTACTTAATTTAATACTTGGATTCTCTTTTCTTTACATCTCTTTAAGAATGATTTATGAAGGTGCTAAAAGACCTAAAATGATAAAAGAAGAGAAAGAAATTCCAGGTAGTGGCATATCAAAATCTTTAATCGGATTCATAATTGGAGTGATTACTGGAATAGTTGGTTTAGGTGGAGGGTATGCTTTAGTCCCCTCATTTATATACTTATTACACTCAAGTGTTAAAATTGCTGTTGGGACTTCGTTACCATCTTTTATAAGTATGGCGATTATTAGTGGAATCTTTAAATGGTACCAAGGATTAGTTGATATACTTGCAGCTATAGTATTAGGGATAGGAACTATAATTGGAGCACAAATTGGTGCAAGAATAGTACCAAAAGTACCAGCCTGGGCAATCAAATTGATATTCGGCATAGTATTTCTATACGTCTCACTAAAATTTGTATTTCAGGGTTTAGGAATTAAAATTCCAGGATTTTAAGGCTAAAAACAAGTAAATGAAGAATATACAATATAGATAAAAATGATATATTCAAACAATTTAGTAGAAAAGATCGAAATAAAAAAGATTTCTGCTTGTACAGCAGATTCGATGAGAATAAAATTTATTGCTCAAGCAGATAAACCTTTAGGAGATATACTTCCAATTCTTTATCTTTATATTCCTAATGCAAATTATTCTGAGAAACTTGGATGTTTAACATATACTTATCAAATGCATTTGATAACAATTTTTTCTACTGGAAAAATAAGTATGACATATGTTAAAGATGAAAATGAAGCAGAACAATTAATGAAAGAAGTAAAGAATTTAATAAATAGAGCAATTATTTATTTTAGAAATTATGGAAAGCCTGATGAAAAATTACTTAATATTAAAAAACAAATAAATCCTATACAAATCTATAAAATATTGCCAAAAACTAATTGTAAAAAATGTGGGGAAGAAAGTTGCTATGCTTTTAGTGTAAAACTTTTTTCCGGAAAAAAGAATTTAAGAGATTGCCCTTATGTTAATATTAATGAATTAGAGAAAATTTTACAACCTATTAAAATATAATATAAAGCAATAATTTTTCAAAATAAATATTACAATAATTTATGTAAACTAATAATTTAAAATTTTTGTTACTATTATTGAATCTTGAATAAGAATTAAAAAAGCTTTGTCTGATCATGCTTTAATACCAGGAATGGGAATTCTACAAGAATATCGAGATCACTTGATTTTTTATTTTCACCTCTAACATAAG
>CAZHGP010000003.1:0-10292 GCA_964532175.1 uncultured Nitrososphaeria archaeon | reverse complement strand
AATTCTACAAGAATATCGAGATCACTTGATTTTTTATTTTCACCTCTAACATAAGACCCAAAAATACCAATTTCTTTTATTCCATATTTTTTCTTTAATTCTTCCTTATGCTTTTTTAAAATATTTTTTATCTCCTCTAGTTTTTTCTTCATTCCTCCATCATTTTTCTTATAAAACTTATCTTAAATCTTAAGTTGAAGTACTTAAACTTTTTTCTTGAAAAAGATTTTAAAAATTGCTCTTATGTTAATATTATTAAATAAGAAAAAATAAAATAGAATTAAGGCTTAATTATTCTTTTATAAAATATTGGTTTTCTATCTTTAATAAGATCATTATATTTATTCAATTTTTTATTTCTAGCTTTTTTTATATCTATTTTAACAACTTTAACTTCTTCAATATTTTCTTTACTACTTGCTAATATTTTCATCATTGGATCAACTATTTGACTTCTTCCGGTAAATTTATATTCTCTTTCTTTTCCAATTCTATTTGCTGTTATTATGTATACTTTATTTTGTATAGCAGCTCCAAGCATAGCTGTTTGGCAATATGGTAAAACTAAATTTGATGGATGGCATATTATTTCTGCTCCTTTCAATGTTAAAACTCTAATAGATTCTGGAAATATCCAATCAAAACATATTATAACTCCAATTTTACTATTAAATATTTTATATACTTCAAATTCTCTATTTCCAGGATTAAAAATTTTCTTTTCTTTATAGAATAAATGGATTTTTCTATAAATAGAATATTCTCCATTTGTATTTACAATTAATGCTGAATTAAACAATTTATCTTTATTTTTCTCGCAAAATCCTACTACTAATGCTACATTATATTTTTTTGAAATCATAGTGAATTTCTTAAAAGATGTTCCATTTGGTTCTTCATCAGCTAATTTTTTTGCCTCATTTTTATTTTTAAACGCATAACCTGTTGTTGAAAGTTCAGGTAATACAAGCAAATCAGCTTCTTTTTCAACTCCTTTTTTAATAAATTTTTCTATTTTTTCTAAATTTTTTTCTTTTTCTCCAAAAATTGGTTTGAATTGAATATAGCCAATTTTCATATGAAAAATTTATTTTTTATCTTTATAAAATACTTTCTATCTTCCTTCTATATTATTCTTGTTTTAAATAATTCTTTTTTCTTTTCTTCCTTTAAGACTTATAGTTTATTGCTTAAAGATAAATGGTGTCATTTCATTATTCTATAAGCCTTCTATATTAGCATGTCTCTTTTTTAATTCTTCTTCTGTTATGTTTAATTCTTTCATGAGTTCAACTATGATAATATCTAAAAATATTAAACAATTTGTTTCAAATAATGTTCCAAGAGGCAAAAGAGGTTCGTGAAATCCTAGAATTTGTCTTGAGAAATAATCCGTTTTAGACGAAGTCTTTGTCCTTCCTGGAAGAATAATCGTATGATCAGCCAATTGAACTAAAGGGGATTCTGGAAAAGATGTAATAGCAATAACTTTAGAACCAACTATTTTTGCTGCTTTAGCTGCTTCAACTACTAAAGTTGTAGTTCCTGATCCTGAAATAGCTATTAATATATCATCTTTTTCAAGAGAAGGAGTAATTGTTTCTCCAACAACATATACAAGATAACCTAAGTGCATTAAACGCATTGCAAAAGCTCTTGCAACAAGTCCAGTTCTACCAGCTCCACTAACAAGTATTTTTCTCCCTCTAGCATTAACTAGCATATTGATAAATTTTTCTATTTGTTCTTTATCTACTTTATTCAACGATTCTCTTATTTGAGATAAAATTTCTTCTACCACTTCATTAAACTCTAGTCTCACATTTTTTTATATTATTTAAATAACTAATAAATATATTTTTTACTATCAATATTATTTTAATAAAAATTTTTATTTAATGCATTTTTTACATTTCCTTAATTCTCTTTTTTGAATAAGGATATTCAGCATTTATTAAACGATATATTTTTATTGCTTTTCCTATACTTAAACCATTTATTTTTGAAAGTTGAGCTGGAGAAGCTGTAAAAATTGCTTTTATACTTCCAAAATTTTCTAATAATTTTTTAGCAGTTTTAGGTCCTATTCCAGGAATTGAAGAAACGATTAATTCTTGTTTTTCTTTTAATGTTTCAGCTTTTTTCCTTATTTTAAAAATCGGTTCTAATGGATATTCATATTTTCCATGCTTAGCTATTACAGCTAATATTGTTGCTGTTTGTTCTATATTCTCAGAATAAAATATATGTATTTTATAAGAATAAGATAATGTTATTAATGCTCCAAAAATAGAATTAATATTTTTTACTTCATTTAAGATTGTTGAAAATGGATTTTCTATAATAAATGTTGGAAATTTTGATACAGATGCTAATCTATTAGCTTGATCGAATAATCTTCCATCAAATAAGGATTGTACAAAATCTTTAATAGTCTTTCTTTCTATAACATACTCTCCTGAAATTATATAATCTCCTACAGTAAGTTGCTGAAATTTTACAATCACATTTTGCTTTTTCAATAATTGCTCTATCCCACTTTTTTCTTCTCTATAATCAGCTATAATTATCGGTTTTAAAACCATCTTAAATCTAAAAAATATTTAATATTACAATATTAAAGGTTTTATAGTAATAATAAATCTAGCATATATAGCTATTATTAGCATGATCACTATAATTAATAATAAAATATAATCAATTTTATCCATTTTCAATTCTTTAAAATTAGTCCTTTTTTTAGAAGCACCAAATGCTTTTACTTCAAGAGCTTCAGCAAGTTCTATACTTCTTCTAAAAACATTTACAAGAAGTGGAATGAATACTGGTATTAAATTTTTTATTCTTTTTATTAAATTCCCTTTTTCAATTTCTAATCCACGAGATTTTTGTGCATCTAATATGGTTTGCAATTCTCCTACTAAAACTGGAACAAATCTTACAGCCATAATAAAAGCAAAAGTAAAATCATATGGTATGCGAAATGAAGTCATAACTAGTCCCAATTCATCTGGAGTAGTTGTTAATAAAAATATTGAGAAAGCAGTAAAAAGAGTTATTAATCTAATAGATAATGCTAATGCATTATATATATCGAATATTGTAAGCATATATCCTGAAGAAAAATAGCTTACGCCAATATTCATAAAAAATACAAATGCTGCTAAAAATAATGAACTTGAAAGAGATTTTATCCATTCTTTTAATATCTTAGCTATATATGCTATTGGTAATTGAATAATTAATAATAAAATTGAAATTTGTATCTCAATATACATCATTGAAATTAAAAATATTGAAAATGACATTGCTAATTTTACACGCGGATCAAGTTCATGTATTGGGGAATGAATTGATTTAAATTTAAACCCCTCAAGGAGACTCAATCACTTTCCCTCCAATTTATTTAAAATCAATTTTACAGCATCCTCAACACTTACAATTTTTCTTGGAAATCCTAAATCTGAAAGATTATACATTAATTGTGTGACTTGTGGAAGTATTAATGAGCATTTTTTTACTTTTTCAATATCTGTTAAAACTTCTTCAATTGGTCCATCATCAATTATTTTCCCTTTAGATAATAATATTACACGTGGTTTAGATTCTGCAACGAATTCTATATCATGTGTAGCTATAATAACCGTTTTTCCTTGCGTATTAAGTTGAATTATTAATTGCATTAATTTTTCTTTTTGAATATAATCTTGACCAATTGTTGGTTCATCTAAAACTATTATTTCCGGATCCCATGATAAAATTATAGCTAATGCTAATCTCTTTTTTTCTCCTCCACTAAGCAAAAAAGGAGGTTGATTTCTATATTTTTCCAAATTCATGAAATTTAAAGCCCACTCAATTCTTTTCTTTATAACTTCTTCTTTAAATCCAAAATTTCTTAAAGCAAATGAAATTTCTTTTTCAACATTTTCTTCAAAAAATTGATGGTCTGGATTTTGAAACACTATTCCAACTATTCTAGAGAGCTTAGCTATAGATTCATTCTTTGTATTAATATCATTTATATAAACATCCCCTTTAGTTGGTTTAAGCAATCCATTAAAATGTTTTATTAAAGTTGTTTTTCCTGCTCCATTTTCTCCCATTAAAGCTACATATTCTCCATTATTGATTTTCAAATTAATTCCATCTAATGCTTTAATTCCTGATGGATAAATATATTCTAAATTATTTACTTCTATCAATAATATTCCCTCTAAGAATACTTGAAAATTCTTCAATAGTTAAAGGCAATTCATTGAATATTCTATATTTTTTATTTATGGATTTTGCTATTCTAATTATTTTAGGAGTTGCTACTCCAAGCACTTCTGTTTCAATTCTTGAAAAAATTTTTCTAGGTTCATCATCTAAAACTATTTTTCCATTATCCATTAAAATTATTCTTGTAGCATTTCTTGCAGCGAGATCAAGTCTATGTTCAACGAGTATAATTGTTATATTCAATTTATTCCTTAATTCAGATATTAAATCTATTATATTTTTAGCAGATAAAGGGTCTAGAAAAGAAGTTGGCTCATCTAAAACTATTATTTTTGGTTTCATAGCTAATATTGATGCAATAGCAACTTTTTGTTGTTGCCCTCCTGATAATTCAAAAGGAGATCTATTTCTTAAATCTTCTATTCCAACAGCTTTTAAAGCAAAATCTACTCTTTCTTTTATTTCATCTCTTGAATATCCCAAATTTTCTAAAGCAAATGCTACATCATTTTCTACACTTAATGAAAATAATTGATTTTCAGGATTTTGAAAAACCATTCCAATAGAACTAGCTAAAACGTATGGTGGAGTTTCAGCTACGTTATAATTATTTACTATGACTTTCCCCTCTAATATTCCTTGATGAAAATGAGGTATTAATCCATTTAAGCATTTACATAAAGTTGTTTTTCCACATCCACTTGGTCCAATAAGTAAAACAAATTCCCCCTCATCTATTACCATATTTATATTATCTAAAATTTTTCTATCAGATGTAGTATATCTAAAACTTAGATTTTCTATTTCGATTATATGCATGTTTTTCACTCCTTTTTTTCTATTTTATTTTTTATCTCATTAATTATCTTTTCTAAAACATTATCTATTTCTCCTGAGCATTTTATTCCAGCAGCAGTAGAATGACCTCCTGCATATCCAGAAAATTCTTTAGCAATTTTTATAGAAATATCTTTAACAAGATCAAGCATTGTTTTTTTATAAAAATCTTGTTTAGATTTTAATGAAATTATAATAGAATCTTTTTCTTTACCAGCTACAATCGCTACATCTGCTCCTGCTTGTAAAAGAGATTTTGCAGCAGAAGATTGAAATGCACTTACATGGGAAGTTACTATAATCCATTCATTAATTTTATATATTTTAGCTCTTTGTCCAGCTTTTAATCTAGCAATTTTTTCAGAATATTCCATTGAAGCTTCGATTTTTGATATTATTTCTTTAGGCTCTATTCCTATTTTTATTAATTGACAGCATTTCATGAATGTTTCTTTAGAGGCAATGGAGAATCTTGCAGTATCAAAATATATTCCTGCAAATAAAGCTTCTGCTTCTAATTTATTTAAATTATATGAAATATAATTTGAAAAATCTAATATTATTTCTGATGTAGATGAATATTTTTCATTTATTATAAATAATGCTTCAAATGGATAATTCTCTTTATTAAATACATGATGATCGATTACTATTAAATTTTCTTTTTCTTTTAAAATTTTTTCATAAAGATTTGAAATTTGAGCAATAGAACCTACATCTATTAAAATATGATTCTTTATGCTTTCTTCAAAATCTTTTAAATAATCAATATTAAGATATTCGATTAATTTAGTAGAATTTGTACTTGCACCTTCTGGAATAATAATTATTGAGTTATTATTTTTATAGATTTTTTTGAGAATATTCTTTAATACAAATGATGCTCCTATTGAATCTGGATCTCCATGAATATGATTTACAATAGCTATTTTATTTTTATTTATTTTTTTAAAAGTATTATCAAGTTTCTTAAATAATTTATACATAAATTTATTATGAAACAGATATTCCTGCTTCTGATAATGATTTTTGTAAATCTTTTTGAAGATTTGTTAATTGAGCTCTTGTTCTTTCTTCTTGTTTTTCAAGAACTTTAGCTCTTGTTTCCATTATTTCTTTCTTTTCCATTAATTCATTTTTTAAAGCTTCTTTATTCGATTTGATCATTATCCTTCCAACAAGTTTATATATATTAGATTCTTCAGTTGTTTTATTTAGTTCTTCTATTGCATTATTTATTTCTACTAATTCAGCTTCTAATCTTTGTCTTTCAGACATAACTATTTCAAGTGTTTGTTGTAATTGCTGCAATCTTAATATTTGTTGTCGAATATGTGGAGGTATTTCTTCTTTACTCATTTTTTCTAATCACTCCTAAAGTTTCTATTATCATATTTATCCATCTAAGATAAGAATTTAATGCAGCTCTTAATGCAGTCATATCCTTTGCCTCTATATCCATCAATAGCTCCCCATTTCTAATTAATAAGTTTATCTTTGATCTATTTGTAGCAGGATTTCTTATTTCAGGCAATAGAGAATTTAAAATAATCGAAGCCTCTTTTTCTGAAATATTAAAAATTATTCTAGCTTTTGCTTTTTCTATCATTTCTCAAAATATTTTTATTTATTAATTTTATAATGAAATTATATATTAAATAGTTTATTCCTTTTTAATTTCTACTTGAGGTGTATATGCTCCTCCTGCAAAAGTATAATTACATTTTCTACATTGCCATATTCCAATACTAACTCTTTTAACTTTTATTGCTCCGCATTTAGGACATGGATAAGAAGCTCTAAGACTTTTTTCTATTTGAAGATATCTTTTACGTAAAGTTGCTCCATATCTTGCTCCATATCTAGCTACTGGCCCAGTTTTTTTAGTTCTTTTTTTAACCATTTGAAATACTCTCCATCAACTTTTTTCTAAGAAAATCTGCTTTCTCCTTAGCTATAAGTATTATTTTTTCAATTAAATTTTCAGGAATAATTCCTAAATTGCTTTTTTGTATAGCAACTAAATTTGAATTAGAATCAAAACTTATTGTTAAAATAGCATCTAGTGAATCTTCTTCTAAAAGAGTAGGGTCTACTAATATCTTATCTTTTATTATTCCTAAAGTAACAGATACTGGGAAATCTTTCATAGGAATTTTCATACGTTCTTCTGTTTTAATAATTTTCCCATTTTCCACTTTATATACTGGAACATTAGTTACTGAAAGAGCTGCAACTGCAGCTAATACTGAAGGATCAAAATAATTCCCATCATAATCTAAAATATATAAATCTATAAATAATGAGTATACACTTTCTCCTTCTATTAAACATAATTTTTGAAGGTCTATAGCTTTTGCTTCTCTTATACATCTATCAACAACTCTTGCAAGTTCTACACTTCTTTCATCAGGTGGTCCAGGTTCAAAACTTTTTGAAGCAAGTGGAAGCAATTCAGCATTAACAACAAAAATTCCTTCATTTGGTCTATCTGAAAAAGGTTTTTCAATTTCATGTTTTATTCCAGCAATAACTTTTGTTTTTCCAAGTGAAACAATGGCAGAACCATCTGTTTTTTCTATAATATTTGTTTTAATATCTATTTCTCTAAAGCTTAAAGCGTCTCTTTCATCCAGCCTTTTATCCATTGAAAGTAATTCGTATATTTTTTCATGCAATATTTTTATTGAAAAAGAAGATGGTTTTCCAATAAAATATTCAGACATTTATTCTTCCTCCATTATTATATAACTATATTTTTTCTTCAATGTTTCTTTCATTAATTCATATATTTTCATGCATCCTTCTTTAGCTAATTTAATTGCTTCATTAAATTCTTCTATAGATAATTTTCCATTTAATTGAAGTAAAAGTATTGAATTCAATCTTGGAGAAAATGCAATAGGCATATCCGCTTCACCATACTTATCTTCAATATCGCATAAATCTAAAACAATTCTTCCATCAACTTTTCCAACAGCACAACCAACTACTAAATCACGCATATATATTCCTGCATCTGCTAATGCTAATGAAGCAGCATTCAATCCTGCAACTCTTGTTCCTCCATCAGCTTGTATAACTTCTATGAATACATCTATTCCTGCTCTTGGAAATTTTTCTAGGAATACTACTGTTTCTAATGCATGTCTTATGACTTTTGATAATTCTATTTCTCTCCTAGTCATTCCAAGTTGTTTTCTTTCTTCAACCGAGAATGAAGCCATGTGATACCTGCAATTTATAACAGCTCTATCAGGTAATGCTAAATGTCTTGGATGCAATTCTTTTGGTCCAAAAACTGCTGCAAAAATTTTTGTTTTTCCTTGTTCAACATATGCAGATCCATCACTTTTTTCAAGTACACCAACTTCCATTTTTATTGGTCTTAATTCATTATATAATCTTCCATCTATTCGTTTTCCATCTTCATTTATTAATTTTATCCCTTTATTTTCCATATTTTTCACTCCATTTTTTTAAAAAATTGCTTATTCTATCTGTAAGCCCTGTTGTATGAGCTTCTTTCTCTATCATACGTATAGCTGAAGCAACTGCAAATTCATTATTTGGAGATGGACCATTTATAACAATTAATCCATTCCTTCCTATAAATATTTCACATCCAGTTTCCTTTTTTAATAAATTTATCATAGAACCTTTCCTACCTATTATTCTGGGAATTTTTGTAGGTATTATTTTAATAATTAATCCTTTATCTATTTTTTTAAATCCTTCTTCATGATTTAAAATTATTCCTTTTAAACCACTATACATTATTTTACCAATTATCACATCACCAATATTCAAATTTTTTATTTCTGATCTTTTAGAAACTTTTAATAAGGCTCTAAATCCTCCTCCCAAGTCAATATCTATCATATTAGGCTTAATATCGATAATTATTCCTATTACTACATCATCTTTTTTAGGAATATATGGGCCTTTTAAAGGTATTACAGAAATTTCTCCATCTTTATATTTAGCTAATCCTATTTGAGAAGAATATACTTTATCTCCTATAATGTATGTTCCTTCTCCACTAATAAACTTACCTTCAGCTAACAATTGACCTGGTAAAACAATTTCTCTTTCATTAAAGTATATTGGACTCATAATATTTTCTCACTTTTTCTCAATAATTTTTGTTTCAACTCTCCCAGAACTTAAAGCATTTAATTTTTCTATTAATTCTATATGTAAACCAGCTGTTATTTCAACTAAACAAATCCATGAGCCATCTTTTTGCCATTCTTCTTGAATTATTTTTCCATAATTTCTTATTGTTCCATAAGCTTTTCCAACAATATCTCCAGGTAATCTAATAGCTAATTTTGTTAAACCAACTTTTAATGGTAATACTGTTCTAAGTTTTTCAATTATAGCTGTAGCTTGCTCTTTTGCATCTATGAATGGATCTATAGATACTCCTATTTCTTTTAATGCATTTTCAATTCTAGTAGGTGGATGAGGAAAATTTGTTCTTGGATCAACACTATTTTTAGAAATAAAATCTATTATTTGTTTCTTTTTTTCTTCTATTAATTTTTTTCTTTGATCAGCTGTTATTTGTAATTCTCCTTCACTTAATATTATTTCTGCTATTTTAAATGGATCAGTAGTATTAAAAGCTTTTTTCAATGAAGCTTCAGATGCTCTAATGCCCTTTTTTGCATCTTTATATATTTCATCGTATAAAAGTATTTTATCTATACTTATTTTTTCCCCAAGTTTAGCTTTTAATGATTTTTCAGGATCAACTAAAATTTCAAAAGTTTCTCCCATTCTATGTAATCTAGCTAAAGTATACCCTTCTTTAGGCATGAAATTTCACATAAATATTTTTTATTTTTCTTTAAAAATATTGAAATATTAACTTTTCAATCAATTTTTAATTTTTTATATGAAACTTTCCAGATTATTTTAAGTTTTGCTAAGATAAAGCCTTTTTATAAATTTTTATTTATTAAAGATAAGATAGAAGCTTTGAAGCTTTTTATGTTTTTATTCTGGAGGTTTAATTTCTAATGAAGCTATTTTTTCTTCTAATTCCTTAATTTTACTTTTCGTATTTTCAATTATTTTCTCTTTTTCAGATAATTTTAATTTAAGATCTTGTATTTCAGATTCTAATTTAGATTTAATAGATTCATATTCAGATAATTTGCTTTTTAATTTTTCAATTGTATTCTTTAATCTTTTTATATAAGGAGATTCTACTTTTTTCTTAA
>CAZHGP010000002.1:18907-65209 GCA_964532175.1 uncultured Nitrososphaeria archaeon | reverse complement strand
TTGAAACAAGAAAGTATAAAAGACCAACAACTATTATAGAGGGATTAAATGGAAGTAAAAAAGATTTAAATGAAATTGCTTCAAAACTTAAATCAGCTTGCGCTTGTGGTGGAGGATATAAAAACGGCATTATAATACTTCAAGGAGACCATAGATATAAAGCTAAAGAAATTCTAGCAGAACTTGGAATACCTGAAGAAAATATAGAAGTTATATAAAAATACAATTAATCCCTTAAAATAAATTTATCCACTATTTGTTTAGCTTTTTCTCTATTCTTTTGATGATTCTTTAAAAAATCTATTATAAGCTTTGTTAAGTATATTTTATGTTCTCCACAAAGAAGTTTACCACTTTTGCAATTTTCATATTGTTCTTTTAAAGATTTTTCATCTTTCTCAAAAAAGTAATATAGATAATAATATACAGTGCATATATCTGGATTTCCACCGTATTTTCTTTGATCTTCTATATTTCCTCTTCCACCAGTAAAAGCATTCCATATTTTTTTCTTAACATCTTCTTCTTTATCTATAGTAAATATACATGATTGAGGAGCACTTGAACTCATTTTATCTAATCCAGCTAAACTTGGTAAAAATTTACTATGAATTATTGCTGGTTTATAAAAACCAAGTTTTGGAGCTACATCTCTAGTTATTCTAAAATGAGGATCTTGATCAACTGCTAAAGGTATTAAACAAGGAATATTTCTTCCTTGCTTAATAGATTCTAAAAAAGCAGGAACTGATTGTAATGAAGTAAAGAATATTTCTCCAATATTTGAACTTTCATCAAGACCAAAAACAGCTCTTACAGTTGAAAACGTTACTTTTTTAGCTACTTTTATTGCTTCTTTATAAAGAGTTTTTATATATTCTGTATCCATAAAAATCTTTGTTTTATTTGGATCGAAACCTATTGCAATAATATCTAAAATATTTTCATAAGAAAATTCTTTTATTTCTTCTAATGTAAGTTCTGGTTTAAATAAGAATTTTTCATCATCAGTTATTTGAAAATATAACTTTGCATTAAATTTTTCTTGAAGCCATTTTGCAAAAACCCATGGAATTAAATGGCCTATATGAGTAAAACCAGATGGTCCTCTACCAGTATATAAATAGAATTGATTTCCCTTTTCATATTCATCTAATATCCAATTTAAATCTCTATGTGCAAAAAATATTTTCCTTTTTAAAAAGAAATGCAATTCACCAGTATGTTTTTCTAATCTTTTAAGTAAATCATCTGTTAAAGGTTGAAGACCAAAATCTTTAATTAATCTATCATAATCTATTTTTCCTTTTACTTCCCATGGAGTTACAATGAATTCATTATCATTAGACATATTTTTCCCTATTTTTAAAAAGAAAACTTTTAATTAATCTTTTTTAGACATTTTATATTTTAATACTGCTTTAATAAATGCATTATATATAGGAGATGGAAAATTAGGCCTACTTTTAAATTCTGGATGAAATTGAGTACCTACAATCCAATAACCAGGTAATTCTATTGCTTGAATTATTTTTCCATCAATACTTGTACCTGAAACAATTAATCCATAAGAAGAAGCTTTATCAATATAATCTTTAATTAAATGATATCTATGTCTAAACCTTTCTTTAATCTCAGTTGAGCCATAAGCTTCATATAATTTTGTATTAGGCAAAACTTTTATAATATGAGCCCCTAATCTCATAGTTCCGCCTTTCCATGTTTCTTTTTTCTGTTCTGGAAGAAGGTCAACGACTGGATATGGAGTATTTGGATTTATTTCTGTTGAATTTGCTTCTTTAAGACCTAAAAATTCTCTACAAAAAGCAATGAATAATATTTGACAACCAAAACAAATAGCTAATGAAGGAATATCGTTTTTAATTATATATTTTGCAGCTTCTATCATTCCTTCAGTTCCTCTACTTCCAAAGCCAGGAGTAAATAATACGCCATCTACATTATTTAGTTCTTCTACTTTTTCCGGATTGCTTTCATATTTTTCAGTATCAATAAGCTTAATATTTATTTTAGCACTATTATGTGCTCCTGCATGTTTAAGAGCTTCAACCATGCTTATATAACTATCTAATATTTGCCAATATTTTCCTGGCATTGCAATATCTAAATTATACTTAGTATGAACATAAAGATCACACATTTTATTCCATTCATTATATTCTTTTTCTATAGGATTATAGCGATTTAATGAAAGTATTTTTATTAAATATTTTCCTAAACCTTGCTCTTCAAATATTATAGGTAATTTATAAGTAATTTCCAAATCTGGATTTGAAAAAACAGCTTCATAAGGAACATTACAAAATAATGCTAATTTCTTTTTTGATTCCTCATCAAGTAGCCTATTGCTTCTACCAATTATTACATCTGGTTGCAATCCATAGCTTTGTAAAATACGAACACTTTGTTGAGCAGGCTTAGTTTTAAGTTGTCCTACAGATTCTAAAAATGGAACTAAAGCTACATGCACTAAAGCTGTATAAGGTAGAGGTTTTTCTAGCCTAATTTGCCTAATAGCTTCAAGGAATAACATTGCTTCAAAATCTCCAACAGTACCGCCTTGTTCTACAATTAGAATATCTGTATCTTGTGATATACATGAAAATATCCTTCCCTTAATCTCATCTGTAATGTGAGGGATTGCTTGAACAGTTTTACCTAAATAAACTCCTTCTCTTTCTGCTAAAAGAATTTTTAAATATATTTGCCCAGCTGTGATATTCTGAGATGGATGCATATTTATGTTCAAGAACCTTTCATAATGTCCAAAATCTTCATCTATCTCAGCGATTCTAAAAGTAAAATTTTTTGAAGGTGAATACTCCCACACTTCCTCACACACAAAGACTTCACCATGCTCAATGGGATTTAGGACGCCAGGATCTACATTATAATAATTATCAATCTTCACCATTTTAACATTGTATCCTCTAAATTGAAAAATTTTCCCTATTGAAGCTGCTGTGATTCCTTTTCCTAAACCAGATAAAACTCCGCCTGTAATAAAGATTATCCTCGTATTCTCTACAGCTGGCATAATTTTATATTATCTAACTTATCTATAAAGTTTTTCTCAAAAACTTTTTACATTAATTTTTCTAAAAATCAAAATAAATTAAATAACTAATAATAAAAATCGAGCTTTTCTAATTATTTAAGCTTTTTTATAAAAATTTTAAAAAAGTTTCTTAATAATTTATTGTATTAATGAATGTAAAGGATGCTTTATTAGATTTTATTGAATTCTTAAGAAAAATGAGTTTTTAAAAAATATCTTTTATAAAACTTTTTATATTAATTCTTTATTTTTTATAATATGATGATGAGCAATATCCATGTTGAGCTAAAAGCGATGATACTCGACGGGCAGTCTGATAAAAATTAATTAAAAGTATATAAATAAATTCTTAAAATAATAAAATACTAAATTAAGGGGATAAAAAATGTGTCCTAGTCATGGAAGTATAACAAAAGCTGGAAAAGTGAGAAGTGCTACTCCTAAATTAGAAGCTAAACCTCGCAGAAGCCCCATTCCACGTATAAGAAATAGGAGTAATTACTTTAAAAGAATTTTAGCTTCAAAAGAATCCACCGAAGGCTCTGAAATTGGTTAAAAAAATTAAACTTTATATAAGAAAATATCTATTTTGCTTTTGATTTTTATGCCTAATGTAAATGTATTAATAACATTCTTAGGTTTAATAGCTATAGATGAAGAAAGTGAGAAAGTTATAGATTTTTTTCCACATAATAGGAATATTGAAAAAATAGTTGATTTTTTAATAAAATTAGATAAAAATATAATTGAAGATGATGTTAAAAAATTCTTTGAATCTCTTAAGAAAGAAAAATATGAAAAAATATTTATTGAAGATGAAAGGCTTGCTAATCTTTTAAAAAGCTTTTTAAAAGAAGAAATCTTTATAAAAACAATTTCAATAAAAAATATAGAGGATATTCTAATTAAAAATAATATTTTTAAGAATAGTGAAGAATATAGGAAATTAGCAAAAGAAGTTGCTCTTCAATTATTAAGAGAGAAACTAAAAATTTCTGTTAGTAGAAGAGATTTAATGATTGTTCATGGAGTAAATGTAATTGAGGATTTAAATAAGCAAATTAATTTAATTTATACAAGATGTAGAGAATGGTATGGTATACATTTTCCTGAACTTCAAGATTTTATAAAAGAACCTGAAGAATATTTAAAAATAATTAGTAAAATTGGTTCAAGGAATAATATTAATGAGGAGAAACTTTTAGAAACAATTGGAAAGCATAAATATTTTAATGAAATAATTAATGCAGCAAAAAAATCTATTGGAATAGAATTAAATAAAGAGGATGAGGATCAAATTAGAAATTTAGCTGAAGAAGGGCTTAGATTAATTTCTTTAAGGAATAAAATGGAAGATTATATATCTAGCTTAATGGAATATGAAGCACCAAATATTGTAGCTGTAACTGGGCCAATTCTTGGAGCTAAATTAATTGCACTGGCAGGTGGATTAGAAAAATTAGCTATGCTCCCAGCAAGCACTATTCAAATAATAGGAGCTGAAAAAGCTTTATTTAGATTTTTAAGAACAAGAAAAGGTGCTCCTAAGCATGGGGTAATTTTCCAACATCCATATATTCATACTGCACCAAAATGGCAAAGAGGAAAAATAGCACGTGCAATAGCAGCAAAAATTTCTATTGCTGCTAAAATAGATTATTTTTCAGGTGAATATAGAGGGAGCGAATTGAGAGAAGCACTTGAAAAAAGGATTAAAGAAATAAAGCAAAAATATTCAAAGCCTGAAGTAAAACATAAGAAAAAAAGGTGAAAAAATGAAAATAATTCCTCATGAAAAATTTAATGGAATATATTGGATAATTGAAAATAAAGAAAGAAAACTTGCTACAAAAAATCTTGCTAGAAAAATAAGAGTTTATGGAGAAAGAATTTTTGAATATGAAGGAGAAGAATATAGAGAATGGATACCATATAGAAGTAAGCTTGCTGCAGCAATTTTAAATGGATTAAATAATTTACCTATTAAAAATGGTTCAAGAGTACTTTATTTAGGTGTAGCTACTGGCACTACTTCAAGCCATGTATCAGATATAATAGGCGAGAATGGAATACTCTATGGTATAGATTTTGCACCAAAAGCTTTAATTCAATTTGAGAAAAATGTTGCAAAATATAGGAAAAACGTTATACCAATATTTTCAGATGCAAGAAAACCTTCATTATATAAACATTTAGTTGGAGAAGTAGATTTCATTTATTGTGATATAGCTCAACCTAAACAAGCAGAACCATTATCAGAGAATGCTTATGCTATGCTTAAAAAAGGTGGATGGATTATGATAGCAATAAAAGCAAGAAGCATCGATTCTATAGAAGCACCATCAAGAATATTTAAAAAAGAAAGAGAAATATTAATAAAAAATGGCTTTGAAATAATTGAAGAAATAAATCTAGAACCATATGAAAGAGACCATATAATGCTATTAGGAAAATATTAAAAGAAAAATTTTTATACCTCCTAAATTTTTTAGAATTTTTAGAAAAATATATTATTAAAAAATCTATTTAGACATAAAAGGTGATTTTTATGTCTCTTGATTCTTCTAAAAGCTTAGTTCCATTACAAAGATTTGTTAGAGTTGGAGCACATAGTCATGTTAAAGGTTTAGGTTTAGAAGGATTAAAAGCAAAAATGGTTGCAGATGGGCTTGTTGGTCAAATAGAAGCAAGAGAAGCTGCAGGAATAGTTGTTAGAATGATTAAAGAAGGGAAAATGGCTGGAAGAGCAATATTGCTTGCTGGTCCACCTGGAACAGGAAAAACAGCAATTGCTATTGCGATTGCAAGAGAACTTGGAAAAGATGTACCTTTCATAAGCTTAAGTGGTTCTGAAATATATTCAAGTGAATTAAAGAAAACGGAAGTTTTAACACAAGCTTTAAGAAAAGCAATAGGTGTTAGACTTCATGAAAAAAGGAGAGTTTATGAAGGAGAAATAACGGGATTGGATATAAAAACTAGGAAACATCCATATAATCCTTATCAAGAAGTACCAGATTCTGTAACGATAACTTTAACAACAACAGATGAAAGCAAGACTTTTAGAGCTGGAGCAACAATAGCAAATTATATATTGCAGCAAGGGATAACTATTGGAGATGTTATACAAATCGATGCTGAAAGTGGTAGAGTAATAAAAATTGGAAGATCGGAAAGAGCTTCTGAAAAATATGAAATAGCAACAGCTAGTGAAAAACCAGTTCCTAGACCTTCAGGAACTATAGAGAAAGAGAAAGAATTTGTATATGTTCTTACATTACATGATTTAGATCAACTTACAGCACAATCTTCAAGAGGGGGATTATTAGGATTCTTTTTTGGAGCACCACCTTCTAAAGAAATAGATCCTGAAATTAGGAAAGAAGTTGATGAAATGGTTAAGAGTAGAGTAGAAGAACAAACAGCAGAGATAATACCTGGAGTATTATTTATTGATGAAGTACATTTACTTGATATAGAAGCATTCTCATTCTTAAATGCTGCAATGGAAAGTGAGTTAGCACCAATATTAATATTAGCCAGCAATAGAGGGATTACAAGAGTTAGAGGCACAGATATAATATCGCCGCATGGTCTTCCATTAGACTTAATAGATAGGCTTTTAATAATAACTACCAGACCCTATAATAAAGAAGAAGTTAAAGAAATATTAAAAATAAGAGCTAATGAAGAAAACGTTAAGTTAACTCCTGAAGCTCTTGAAAAATTAACAGAAATAGGAGTATCAAAAACTCTCAGATATGCTGTTCAATTATTAACACCTGCATTTCAAGTAGCTAAATCTAATAATAGAAAAGAAGTATTACCAGAAGATATAATTCAAGTTGAAAAGTTATTCTCTGATGTAAAAAGATCAGTTGAAGAGCTTAAACAATTTGAAGAAATGATGCTACGATAAAATCTTATTTTCTTTTTATATTTTCTTTACTCAACAATTTTACAGTTATCCAACTTTTTCTAACAAAATTTGGAAGTTCTTTATGATTCTTTAACCAATATTTAAGAAAATTTATTGTTTTTTTATCACTAGCATAACCAGAGCCAAAATCGTAACCAATTCTTTTTTTAATTTTTTCAATTTCTTTATCTCTTTCAACTTTTGCTAATATTGAAGCAGCACTAACTATTGGATATTTTCTATCAGCATAATTTTCAGCAATTATTCTTATATTTTTATTTTTCAATTTCTTTTTTATTTTATTTATAAATTTTTTTGTATTAACTTCAGGAGAATCTATAATTACAATATTTGGAGAAAGAGAGTTTATTATTTCACTAATTTTATTTATTTCTATTTCATTTAAATTAATTTTTTTCCTTAATCGATCAATTTCATTTGCAGAAATTTTTATTAAAACAATATTTTTCGCAATTCTTTTTAATATTAACGCTATTCTCTTTCTTTTAATAGATGAAAGTAATTTTGAATCCTTAACGCCAATTTCTTTTAATTTTTCTATTTTACTCTCTTCAATTAAGAAGCCACATACTACCATAGGTCCTATTACTGGCCCTTTTGACAAATAGCAATATAATTGCTATTTTCTACCAGCCTCATCTATTCCTAAAATTTTTTTCATAAAAAGCACCTTCTTAATTTTTAATATATTCAATAATTTCATTCATAATTTCTTTAATAATTTTTTGAGAATAAGATTCGCCAAAAATTTTTATTAATCCAAACTTCTCATTTTTCATTAAAAAAATCCAATTATCTTCTTCAAGAATTATTTTAAAACCATTAGGAAATTTCTTAATGTTTTTTATTCTTAAATCATATAATTCTTTTATTTTATTTATTTTTTCAAAAATATCATTCATTTCTAAATTTGATTTGATTACACGTTTTCTCCAATAAGTCATTCCATATTTCTCTTTAATAATTTTACAAAGCTCAGACAATTTATGATCACATAAAGCTTCAATTAATATTAAAGAAGAATACATAGCATCTCTTATAGGAATATGATAACATGAAGAAAATCCTCCTTCCTCATCTCCTCCAAATACAGCTAGATTATTAAGTAAAATTTCACTAATTTCTTCAAATCCTCCATTCACTTCTATTGAATTACATCCATGTTTTATAGCTATTGCATCAACTAAATGTGTAGAAGCAGGAGTTCTAGCAACATTCCCCAATTTCTTATTATTAATAAAATAATGGTAAAGTATCGAAAACAATTCATTCATTTTTATATTTTCACATTTTTCATCATAAGCCATTAATAATTCACCATTATTCTTTATAGTAAGTCCTATGTCAAATCTATTACCTTTTTTAATCATATCTTTCATTTTTAAATAAAAATCATTATGTGAAATATTCTTTATTATAAAAATATCACATCCTAATTCCAATAATATCTCATCAAGATAACCATAAAGTGATTCATCAATATAATTAAGCATTATTCTTAATCCAGCTCTTTTAAATTTCTCCTTATTAACAGAATTTAATAAAAATTTGATATATTCATCAATTGGATCTATTTTATGAATTTTCCTTTTCTTAAGTCTTTTAGTTCTCTTATTAGAATGAATACTAATAGGAGATTGATTATTAATTTCATGAATTATGTCAGGTTTAGGAGGGCCAGCATATTCTGGGAGAAAAAATATTTCATAATTATCATTTTTATCTTTATAAACCAATAATCCTCCTATGTATCTTTTTAAGAAAATTTGATGAGCTATAATTGGGATAGGTGTAGGTCTTAAAGATATTATTGGAATTATATTATTTATAGATAAATAAAAAGAAATTTTTGATATCAATTTCTTAATAGGCTCTTCTTCTTTAGAATAGCCAATGAATATTTTCTTATTACGAATTTTATAATGCTTTTTTAAATAATTAATAATAGATTGTAGTTTAATTAAAACTTCTTCAATTCTATTCATTTTAATTTTTTACCTTATTTAATTAAAGATAGCATCTTATTAATTTTTATATATAAGATCATTAAAGAAAAATTATTCAAAAATGAGTAAAGTTATTTTTCTAACAGGACCTCCTAGAATTGGAAAATCAACAGTTTTAATGAAAATAATTGAATTGCTTAAACAGAAAGGAATAAAAGTTGGTGGAATTATTACACCTGAAAAAAGAGAAAAAGATAAAAGAATTGGGTTTATTGTTAAAGATATTGTTTCTGGAGAAGAGGGAATACTAGCTAGAATTTGCATGTCTATAAGCGATAAACCAAAATTTGGAAGATATATTATTGATGTAAATGATTTTGAAAAAGTAGCTTTAAAAGCATTAGATTTTTCATTAAAAAATTGCGATGTAATAGCAATAGATGAAATTGGTCGTATGGAATTTTTTAGTTTAAAATTTAAAGAAAAAATATATGAAATTCTAACCTCTAACAAAATAATAATTGCAGTATTACATAGAGATTTCATTAATCAATTTAGAAAATATGGAGAAATAATTGAAGTAAATTTAGAAAATAGAAATAAATTACCAGAAGAGATTTTGAAAAAAATATTAAAATTTTAAATTAGTTAAGTGAATAATGAAAGTCGCTTATAATTATTTATATAGTTCTCTTTATTTATAAAAATGTATGGAAATTAGCATTTTAGATAACAAAGATGAGATAAGAAAAATAGATAAAGAAAATTATCTTTTCTCTTTAGAAAATTTTTCAAATATGATAAGAGATACCATAAATTTATTTAAAGAATATTCCTTTCCAAATGATTATTATAATTTTAATAAAATAATTTTTGCTGGAATGGGTGGTTCAGCTATTGGAGGGGAATTAGTAAGAGATATACTATTAGATAAATTATCCATTCCAATAATAATTCATAAAGATTATTGGTTACCTAATTTTATAAATAAAGAAGATTTAGTTTTTATTATTAGTTATTCAGGTGATACAGAAGAAACTTTAAGTTCTTTTATAAATGCATATGATAAAAAGTCTAAAATAATCATAATTACTTCTAATGGTTTACTTCTTGAATTAGCGAAAAATTTAAAAATACCTTTTATAGAAATTCCCAAAGGTTTTCAACCTAGAGCAGCATTACCATATTTATTTTCTTCAATACTTTTATCTTTAAATAATTTAGGTATAAAATATTTTTCGATTAATGATTTATTAAAAGCATCATATTTAATTGATGATCTTAAAAAAGAAATAAATGTAGATTCTCCTTTAAGCAAAAATATAGCAAAGAAAATTGCCGCAAGGATATTTAACAGTTTCCCAGTAATATATAGTAGCGTACATTTAAAATCTGTTGCTTATAGATTTAAAACACAACTTAATGAAGTTTCAAAAAATTTTTGTAGAGTTGAATATTTTCCAGAATTATGTCATAATGAACTTGCTGCATGGATGAAAAAGATTAAACCGAAAAAATCTTCAATAATATTATTTAGAAGTAATTTTGAGCCTTCATATATTACTGAAAAAATATTAAATTTGATTGAAGAAATAACATCCCTAGGAATAAATAATTTTCATGAAATTAAAGCAAGAGGTAATAATTATTTAGAAGAAGTGCTATCATCAATATATATAGGAGATTTCATTAGTTTTTATTCAGCAATTCTTAATAAAGTAGATCCATCTTCAATAGATATAATTACTAGATTTAAAGAAAAATCTAAGTTTAGGGAAGAAATTAATAAAATCATTTATTCTAAGATATTAACTAATTCATGATACTTTAGCTTAATGCGCTCCTTATTTAACAATAAATAATTATTTTTTCCATTTATAAGAATTAGAAAAATCTAAAAAGATGATTTTAAGAATTATTAATAATCAAATTCAAGGAGATTTTAATGGAAAAAGAATATGAATACTACGATGAAGGCAAGGTAAAATTTTTAGCACCTTCAATAAGTAAAGAAGAAATAAAGCATGGATTTTCTCCATCAAAGCTACCAGTTTTCTTTAATCCTAAAGCAAAACTTAGTAGAGATTTTTCAGTGATAGTTGTAAAAATTTTATCAAAGATTTTCAAAGAACCCATTAGAATTTGTGAGCCACTTGCAGGGTGTGGTATAAGGACTATTAGAATTATAAAGGAAGCTAATAATATTGAAAAAGCTATAGTAGGAGATATAAATCCTAAAGCTATAGAAATAATAAAACATAATATTACTTTAAATAAAGTTGAAAATTATGTGGAAGTATACAATATTGATGCAAATTATTTACTTTTATCTTATGCTATTTCAAGAAAAAAATTTCATTATATAGATATTGATCCAACCGGATCACCCGTACCCTTCTTGGAAAGTGCTTTTAAAAGTTTAGAAAAAAATGGCATAATAGGATTTACAGCTACAGATATTGCACCATTGTGTGGAACATATCCAAGAACATGCATTAGAAAATATTATGCAAAACCTTTAAAATCTCCATTTTCTAAGGAAGTTGCTCTTAGAATATTAATTAGTTTTGCTGTATTAACTGCAGCTAGATTTAAATTATCTTTTAATCCAATTATAAGTTTCTTTGATGAATACTACATTAGAGTTTTTGGAAAAATTGATAAAGGAGCTAAGAAAGTAGATAAAAATTTAGAAAAATTAGGATGGTTAACTTATTGTAAAAAATGTTTGCATAGAGAAGTAATAGAAGGAATATGGCCAAAAATAGATCCTTATTGTCAACTTTGCAATCATGAAGTAGATTATGCAGGACCTTTATGGATAGGAAATACTTGTGATAAAGATTTTTGTCAAAAAATGTTAAATGAAATTAATGAAAGCTATCCTAATAATTTTTCTAAAGCTAAAAAAATTATTAAATTATTAAAAGGAGAAATAGATTATCCACCATTCTATTATATTTCTCATGAAATAAGTTCTTATATTAAAAAACCTCCGCCTAAACTTAATTATATAATAGAGAAAATTAATTCAAAAAATTTTTTAGCTACTCCTACACATTTTGATCCTAAAGGATTTAAAACAAACGCTCCTTTAGAATTTATATTGGAAGTTTTTAAAAATTATTAAAAAATAAAACTTATAAATAAAAAAAGAGAGTGATTAAGGATTAATTGAAAGTTAAAAATTCCCCTCTTTTTTAGAAAGTAAGAATTTTATTTATATCGCTACTTTTTAAGCAATATATAAAAGAATTCAGAGCTACCTTTTCGTGTAGCAGGAGTTATTTCTTTTTTAATTAACTTATATTCTTTTAGTATATTTTTTTCAAATTCTTTAGCTTCAGGACTTTCAAATAATTTTATTATAAAATATCCATTTTCCTTTAATAATTCATTAGCTATTTCTAAGCATCTATATGCTAAATCTAATTGTTTAGCAATATCGATTTCACGAATACCAGATAAATGAGGAGAAACATCTGAAATTATTACATTAACCTTTTTTCCATTAGTAATTTTAAATATTTCTTTAATTAAAAAAGGGTCATTTATATCTTTTTGCAAAACTTTAATATTTTTTTCTTTAAATGGCTTTATTGGTTTAATATCTATTGATATGACTAATCCTTTATCTCCAGTTAGTTGAGAAGCTACTTGGGAAATTCCTCCTGGAGCTGCACCTAAATCAATTATAATATCTCCCTTTTTTATTATATTGTATTTTTTCTGTATATGTAATAATTTAAAAGCAGCTCTACTTCTAAATCCTTTATCTTTAGCAAGTTTTACAAAAATATCTTTTTTTCTTTCTTCTAACCATCTTTTATTCATTATTCTTTTCCATCTTATTTTCTAAACCTTTCTTTTTATTAAATGAAGAAATAAGCCAATTTTCAAATTTAACGCATGTTGTTGAATTTATTGGATTTGAGGGGAAACATGTAGATTCATATTCGCATAAAAAACATGGTAATCCATCTAAACAATCAATATTAATTTTTTTAATTAAAGAAATAAGTCTTCTAGTCCATCTTTCATTTGCAAATTCCTTAACTCTTTTAACAATTCCTTTTTTCTCAAGTTTTATAGCTATTCTTGAACCTTCTCTACTCGTTACATTAAGCTTATGCCAAAGTTCTGATTGTAAAATACCTTTTTTTCCAGATTCAAGCAATAGTTTTATTGCTTTTTCTTCAAGTTTACTCATTTTGCTACCCAATTATTTCACCTTAAAAAGATCGGTTATTTTTTATCCTATTTAAGGAAATATTTATTTCCTTCCTTAAATAATTTTTTTATGTGGCTTCAAGTAAAGAAAATAAAATTCTAATATTAATAGTCGATAGAGATAATGATATTGGTTTAAAAACTAATATTAAATCTCCTATAATTGGAAGAGAAGAGAATTTAAAGGCTGCTACACAATTAGCTATAGCGGATCCTGAAGAAGCAGATGCAAATACTATTTTTGCAGCTATTAAAATGTTTGATGAATTAAAAGCAAAATATGGTGAAAATATTGAAATAGCATCTGTTACAGGTCTTCCTGAAGAAGGTTTGGAAGCTGATCATAAAATAGTTAATGAATTATCCAAAGTTTTAGAGAAATTTCCTGCAACTTCATGTATATTTGTTAGTGATGGTGTTACTGATCAAGAAGTTATACCTATTATTTCTTCTAAAATACCTATAATGCATGTTAAAAGAATAGTTATTAGACATAGCGAATCTGTTGAAGAAACATGGGCTTTGCTTTCAAGATATTTAAAAAAAGCTGTTTTTGAACAAAAATATTCTAGAATTCTTTTAGGCATACCTGGAATTATTTTTTTAATTATAGGTCTTTTAATGTTATCAGGCTTAGGTTATTTAGTTTTTCCAGCTTTAATAGCTTTAGCAGGATTATTAATGTTTATAAGAGGCTTTAATATAGATTCAGCCATTGAAAGTTTTATTAAAAAACTTATTTTTTATGCAACAACTACAGCAGCTAATCAAATAAGACTTTTTACATATATTTCTTCATTTTTAATAATTATGGTTGCATTATACTTAGGTATTGGGTCAATAATTAATAAAGTTTCATCTATTTTAATTGAAGTACCCATTGAAAAAATAGATTTATGGTTTTGGGCTTCAAATGTGCCTTTATTTTTAGGAATATTTATTAATAGAAGTATAGATGTATTAATTATTGGAATATATTTATTAATTATAGGAAATGGAATATTCTATTATTTTGTTAGAGATAAAAATTTTTGGAAAATGATACAAGCTGCTATTGTTAATATATGGATTTGGGTTTTATTAAAAAGAGTTGCTTTTATATTCGAATATGGAGAAAGTTTAATTCCTATCGAATCTCAAATAATTGGTTTAATACTAACAACCATTATTGGAGTAATAACTATTACTATTTCAATTATATCATTAAGATTTTTAAGAAGGAAATACTTACATATATTCAAAAAAGCAAAATAATAAAATGGAAGAAAAATGAGTTTAATAAGAAAAATACTTAAAATATTTGGAATTTATTGGCTTTATGAAAAATGGCTTTATAGTCAAATTAAGAATAAACCTTTACCAAAGCATGTAGCTTTAATTCTCGATGGAAATCGTAGATGGGCTCTATCAAAAGGTCTTGAACCATGGATAGGACATAAATATGGAGCAAATGTAGTTTATGAACTTTTAAATTGGTGTTTAGAATTAAAAATACCATCGATTACATTATATGTATTATCGATAGAAAATTTAAAAAGAGATTCTAAAGAAATAAGCGAACTTATGAAAATTCTAGAAGAGAAACTTAAGGAAACATTAAAAGATGAAAGAATACATAAACATAAAGTAAATATTAAAGTTATTGGAAAAAAGGAACTTTTACCAAATAGAATAATAGAATTGATTAATGAAATAGAAGAATTAACAAAAAATTATTCTAACTTTTTCTTAAATATTGCTTTAGCTTATGGAGGTAGAACAGAAATAATAGATGCTGTTAAAAGAATTGCTTTAGATGTTTTTAAGAAAAAAATAAGTATTGATAAAATAAATGAAGATATTTTTGAAAAATACTTATATACTTCTAATCTTCCAAAACCTGACCCAGATTTAATAATTAGAACTTCAGGTGAAGAAAGATTAAGTAATTTCCTTTTATGGCAATCAGCTTATAGTGAATTAGTTTTTTTAGATATTTATTGGCCTGAATTTAGAAAAATAGATCTTTTAAGAGCTATAAGAACTTATCAAAAAAGAGAGAGACGTTATGGATTATAATTCTTTAGGAGTTTTTGTAAGAATCTCTATTCCTTTCTCTTTTATTAATACAGTATCTTCAATTCTTATACCATAATTTTTTGGAATGTATATTCCAGGCTCGCAAGAAACAACCATATTTCTTTTAAAAAAATCTTTACTTAAAGGATTAATTGTTGGTGGCTCATGTATATTTATTCCTATTCCATGTCCAAGACCATGTATAAATTTATCTTCTAATCCTTTTTCTTTAAAAAAATCTCTAACTTTTTTATCTAATTCTTTCATTGCTATTCCTTCTTTCATATTTTGTAAAGCAATTTCTTGAGCTTCTAAAACTATATTATAAACTTTTTTTATTTCATTATTTAATTCATGAATATAGCTAACTCTTGTTTCATCTGAACAATATCCTTTATATTTTGCACCTATATCGATTATAACAATATCTCCCCTTTTTAATTTTCTATTTATATACCCTCCATGAGGAAAAGAAGAGTTTCTACCTGAAGCAATTATAGGCTCAAAAGCAATTTCTTCAGCTCCATTTTTCATCATTTCTTTAATAACTTCTGCTTTAATATCAAGTTCTGTTATTCCAGGTTTTATAATTTCTAATGCTAATTTTAATCCAATATCGGTTATTTTTGCTGCTTCTTTAATTTTTAAAATTTCATCTTCATTCTTTATTTTTCTCATATTCCAAATTATTTCTTCTTTATTTAATAATTTATTATTTTTTGAAGAATTAGAAGAAAAATAAATATAGTTTTTTGCACTTAATTCATCAAACCCTATTTTTCCATTAATTTTCTTTATTTCATTTATTATATACTTCAATGGATCTATATCTAAAGATGATTTTAATATTTCAATATTATTACTACATTGCTCTTCTGCTAATTCAAAAAATAATGGTGTAACAAACAAGGTAGCTTTATCTTTTGTAATTAATAAAGTGCCTTCACCAATA
Source organism: uncultured Nitrososphaeria archaeon (assembly GCA_964532175.1). Lineage (GTDB taxonomy): Archaea > Thermoproteota > Nitrososphaeria_A > Caldarchaeales > JAVZCJ01 > JAVZCJ01. The sequence goes on along the minus strand of CAZHGP010000002.1, from coordinate 49,004 downwards.
TAATTTAAGAAATAATAAAGATTATCCTTTCGAGTAATCAAAAATGCTTCTAATTCCTCCTTTTCGATTTCTTTTCTAAGTACTTCAATTTTATTCATTTTCCAATCTTAAAAAACTAAATATTTATTCTATTTAATAAAATTTACGTTAATTTTAATATTTTAAAAAAGAGAAAACTTATTTACTAGAATATAATGAATATAGTTAATGAATTAAATATTAAATGGAAATAATGATGATTCATGGTTTACATTAAAAAGCTGATAATATATGGGTTTAAATCATTTGGAATGAAAAGAACAATAGTAGAATTAGATAAAGGATTAGTTGTAATTACTGGTCCAAATGGAGGTGGGAAATCTAATTTATTTGATGCTATACGTTTTGCATTAGGAGAATTAAGTGCACATTCATTAAGAGTAAGCAAGTTTTCAGACCTTATTTATGATATAGGTGAAGGAAATAAAGCAAAATATGCAAAAGTAACTATTCAATTAGACAATTCTGATAAACGTATACCAATAGATTCTTTAATAGTAACGATTTCACGTAAGTTATATCCTTCAGGAGAAAGTGAATATAGTATAAATGGAAAAACAATTTCTAGATCTGATCTTTTATCCATACTTAGCGTAGCTGGAATTCGTCCATCAGGTTTTAACATAGTTCCTCAAGGTTCTGTAGTAAATATTGCTGAAATGGATCCAATGGAATTAAGAAAACTTTTGGATGAAATTTCAGGAGTATCTGAATATGAAAATAAAAAGAATGAAGCTAAAATTCAATTAGCAATTGCAGAGAAAAATCTTGAAGTAGCTAAAGCTAGTACTAATGAAGTACGTGCAAGAGTTAAGCAATTGGAAATTGAAAGAAATCGATGTTTAAGAAAACATTTTATAGAAATGGAATTAAAGAAATATGAAGCAACATTATTAATTGAAAATAAAAAAGAAATAGAGAAAAAATTAAATCAATTAATAATTGATCTTGAAAAAATAAAAAATAATATTCAAGAAATAGAAAATGAAAAAAATCAAATAAATAATTTAAAAATATCGATAGAGAAAAATTGGAATGAATATAATTCATTAATTAAAGATATTGAAGATTTTAAACTTAAAGATATTGAAAATAAATATAATAAGATTGTTAATATTAAAATTGAAAATGAGAATAACATATCAAGATTAAAAACAAGAGAATATTTAATTAATGAGGAATTAAAACATTTAGAGGAAAATCTAAAAATACTTGATAAAAAAATTTTAGAAATTCAAGAAAATATTAATTCATTGAATATTTTATTTGAAGAAAAAATTAAAGAAAAAAATATTTTAGAAAAATATTATTTAGAAAAGAAAGAGCAAGCAGAAATTCTGAATGAAAAAATATTATCCTTTAAGGAAAAATTGAAAAATATTGAAGAAAAAATCGATTTTTTAAATAAAGAAATTAGAAATAAAGAAAAAAAGCATGAAGAAATAAAATCTCAAAATCAATATCTTGAAAAATTTAAAAATGATATTGAAACAAGATTGAATCTTTTTAAAGAAGATTTTAATGAATTAGAGAAAAATAGAAATGAAATAATTATAAAAATTAATGAATTAAAAAATGATATAGAAAATAAAAATAAAAAAAGCAATTATTTATCTAATGAGTTTAATAATATTTCTTTAATTATTGAAAAATTAAAAATTTTAAAAAAAGAAATTGAAAATCTCTATGAAGAAATTAAAATAAGAAATGAAATAAATAAAGAGAGAATGATTAACAAAAATCTCTTAAATAATTTTTATAATTTAATTTTAGAAAATAGAATTGAAGGAATTATAGGCATATTAAAAGAAGAAGTTTCAATAGATCCAAATTATGCTAAAAAATATCCTTTCATAAATGATTTTCTTAATTATATTATCGTAAAAGATTTAAGTACAGCTGAAAAGTTATCATTCCTTCTATCTCTTTATAAAGAAAATAATATGAGAATAATAGTTAAATCCTTATTTAATTCATTTTATAAACAAAATGAAAATTTAGAGAATAATTCTTTTGCAAAAATATTTTATACTAAAAATGAAGATGTAAAAAATATTTTAAAAATTTTATTTGAAAAATTTTATATTGCAAATTCTTTAAAAGATGTAAAAAATATTTTAAATAAAGGCGGAATAGCAATCACTTTAAATGGCAATATTTACAAACCTCCTGGAATAATCGAATTTTATACTAGAAAAGAATATAAATCGTATTATTTTGAAGAAATGAATAATTTATTTAATTTTTTAAATCAAGTAAATAATAAATTATCCTATTTAGAAAAAAAATTATTAGAAATAGATTCTAATATAGATAATATTGAAAAAGAAAAAATAAAATCTAAAACAATTCTTGAAGAATATGAAAAACAACTAATTTTATTAAATAATGAATATAATAAAAGCATTAATAAAATAAATGAATTGGAAAGAGAAATAAAATCTTGCAAAAAGGAAATTGAGATAACTAAACAAAAATTAATTAATATTAAAGAAGATTTAGATAATTCTATTAAAATATATGAGAATTTAATTAAAGAAAAAAATGAATTAAAGGAAAATTTAGAAAATTTATATAAGAAATTAAACGATTTAAAAATATTAGAATTAGAAAGTGAATTAAAAAAATTAGAAAACGAGATAGAACAGATAGTTTTTAAAAAAGGTCTAGCAGAAAATCGCTTAAAAGAATTAAATGAAGAAAAAATTTCTATAATAGAAAAAATTGGAATACTTAATAATGAAGTAAATGAAAATAATAAAGTAATTATCCAAATAGAAAATGATTTAAAAAATATAAGAGAAAAAGAGAAAGAGTATTTAATCGAAAAAGAAAATTTAATAAATCTTTTAAAAAACTATAAAGAAAAAAGAGATAATTTAATGAATGAAATGCTTTTACTTAATAATAAAATTAAAGAGCTTGATGAAAAATACCATACATTAAATTCAGAAAAAGAAAATATTCAAAATAAAGTTCATGAGTATAAAACTAGTATTACAATAATCGATTCAAAGTTAAAATCTATTGGAGAAATTAAAACTAAAGCTCTTTTTATTAATAAAGCTGAAAAAATAATTGAAGAATTAAAAAAAGAATTAAATGAAATAGGTTTAATAAATGAATTAGCTCCTAAACAATATGAAGAACTTATAAAAAATTATAAACTTAGATCAGAAAGAATAAATCAATTAGAAGCTGAAAGACTTGAAATAATCAAACTTATGGAAGAAATCGATAAAGAGAAGCTTAATGTTTTTAATAAATTCTTTAATGAGATATCTGAGAATTTTAACTTTTTCTTTAATAAATTAACTTTAGGAAAAGCTTGGTTAAAATTAGAAAATGAAAATACGCCACTCACATCTGGCATTGAAATGCATCTTCAATTTTTAGATAAACCATCAAGAATATCAAGTGCTGTAAGTGGAGGAGAAAAATCTATTGCAGTAATAGCATTTTTACTTGCTCTTCAAAAACTTTTCCCATCTACTTTTTACATATTTGATGAGGTTGATGCACATATGGATGTAAAATATACTAAAAGTTTAGCTGATTTATTTAAAGAAATTTCCAAAGATACACAATTGATAGTTATAACTTTAAAAGATGCTATTGCTGAAAAAAGCGATTTATTAATTGGAGTTTATTCTAAAGATGGGGTATCAAATGTTGTTAAAACAAGATTAAAGTATGATGATAAAAATGAATAAAGAAAAAGCTTCTCCTCCATGGAAAATATTATTGAATATTATTTCTTTACAAAAAATTAAACCATGGGAAATTGAATTACAAATACTTATAAGATCATTTTTAGATGATTTAAAAAGAAGTGGTTATATAGATTTTTCATCAAGCGGCACAATTCTTCTTTCATCAGCTATAATTCATAGAATGAAAACTGAAAATATTTTAAAAATAGATAAGCAAGAAGTTTCTCTTATTAAAAAAATAAACGATTTTGTTCCACCTCCTATACAATTGCCTATAAAATCAGAATATACTATAACAACTTTTAAAGAATTAATAGATGCTTTAGAAAAAGTTTTACGAGAAATAGATCAAAAAAGTATCGAAGAGAAAATAATAGCTCCTAAAGGAATAGATATTAAAGTTGAAGAATTTATATTAAAAATTGAAGAAGAAATAGAGAAATTTTATGAATTTATAAATAATATTTTATCTAAAAAAGAAAAAATATCCTTTAGAGAATTAATAATTAATGTTGATAGAAAAGAAGCTGTAAAACGTTTTATATTATTACTTTTTATAGCTTCAAGAAAATATATAGATCTTATTGAAGAGAATGATGATATATTTATAATTCGAGTTAAATAAATTATTTTAAAAACAAAATTTAATAAGAAAAATTTATAATAACTTTTAATAATGTAAAAGAAGTGAAAAATGGAAATTAATAAAATAGCTTTAGTTGAAGCATTATTATTTTCTTCTGATAAACCAATAGATATAAAAACAATTATTAAAGCTTGCAAGTTAAATTCAGAAGAAGAAGCTGAAAAAATAATTGAAGAATTAAAAATGAAGTATTCTTCTCCAACACATTCAATAACTATAAATACTTTATCAAATAAACGCTTTTTAATGCAATTAAAACCAGAATATGTAAATTTAGTTAAGAAATTTATTAAAAAACCTCTTTTTAAAAAATCTATTTTAAAAACTTTATCATATATAGCTTATAATCAACCTGTATATCAATCTCGCGTAGTTTCCGTTAGAGGAAGTCAAGCTTATAAGCATATAAAATTTTTAATGGAGAAAGGATATATAGAAGGGGAAAAAATAGGTCGTACGCTTCTTTTGAAAACTTCTCAATTATTTGCTGATTATTTTGGAATAGAAAATGATCCAAAAATTATAAAAAAACTTATAATAAATTTAATGAAAGAGAAGAAAATAGAAAATAATAAATAAATTTTATGAGATTAATTTTCAATATTTAAATGTTAAGCCTTATAATAAAGGAAAAAGAATATTAAACATTAAAATGTGGCACAGTGATATTCATAAAAGAAAGAAAACTGGAGGTAAAAGAAAACCATATAGATCTAAAAGAAAATTTGAACGTGGAGGATTTCCAATAGAAACCACTATAGGTGAGAAAAAAATTAAAATTCGTCGTACAAGAGGTGGAAATATAAAGGTTGCTGTAGCATCAACAAATGAAGCAAATGTAACCGATCCTAAAACTGGAAAAACTCAAAAAGCTAAAATTATAAGATTATTAAAAAACCCGGCTAATAAAGATTATGAAAGAAGAGGCATAATAACTAAAGGTTCTATTATTGAAACATCTTTAGGTGTAGCTATTGTAACTTCTAGACCTGGACAAAATGGAGTAATTAATGCTATACTTACTAGCGAGAGCAAATAGAGGGGGTTTTAAATTGATTAAAAGAAATGGAATCATAATATGGCCAATTTATTTTGACAAAAAAATTTCTAGAAATAAAGGAAGAAAAATATCTTTAGATAAAGCTATCGAAAAACCTTCTCTTGAAAAAATTGCAGAAGCAATTAAAAAATTAGGTTATGAAATAGAAATAGAAAAAGAATGCTCTTATCCTAGTTTTCATTGGAAGAAAACTGGAAGGATAATTATTAAAAATTGTAAAGAGAAAAAATCAAGAATATTAAAACTTATAGCTAATGAAATTAATAAAATTAAGTAAAAAAGATTTAAATTTAACTTTTAATAAATGTGTAGTGATTATTGATGCTTAATAACATTATTAAGCTAGGGAGTGTTTTTCATTATATTAAAGCAACTAAAAGTATTATAGTCAAAATTGATAATAATGTAAAAATACCTAAATTAGGACAAAAAGTATTTAATGATGAAATGCATGAAATAGGATATATTTCAAATATTTTTGGTCCTATTTCTTCTCCATTTGCAGAAATTAAAGTTAATGAAGAAGAATTATTATCAAAAATTATAAAAGTTTATTTAAAGGAGTGAAAAAATGCCTCGTAAAACTTCATTAGATGAAACTATTACTCGTTGCCCAGAATGTGGCAGTATAAATCTCTTAATAGATTCTAGAACTGGTGAGGTATCTTGTAAAGATTGTGGTGTAGTAATAGTTCAAAAAACTTATGATTTTGGTCCTGAGTGGCACAATTTTGAAGGAGAAAAAGATAAATTAAGAGTACGTGTTGGTGCTCCTGTCACACTTTCTATACATGATAAAGGATTATCAACAAAAATTGGTGTTTATAATGGAAAAATTTCAAGTAAAGAACAAGTCGAGAATGTTAAATTATTAGATAAATGGGATAAAAGAACTAAAATAATGGATAGTGAAAGCAGAGCATTATCTAAAATTTTACATGAATTAAATATAATAGGAGCGGCTTTAGGACTGCCAAATAGTGTTATAGAAACAGCTTCAATGTATGTTAGAAAAATATTCAGAAGTAATATGCCACGTGCTAGATCATTAAAAGGAATAGCTGCAGCAGCACTTTATCTCTCTTGTAAACAATGTAATATTGTTAGATTACTTTCAGAAGTATCAAAGGCTGCAAATGTTTCTAAGAAGGAAGTTGGGAAGTGTTATAGATTAATGATACGTTCATTAAATATTTCATCAAATCTTTCAGATGTAAGATTGTATATTTCACGTTTTGTAAATAATCTTAATTTAGGAGGAGAAGTAGAAAAAATAGCTAATTTAATATATGATGTTGCTAGAAATGCAAGAATAACAAGTGGTAAAGGTCCTATAAGTTTAGCTGCAGCAGCAACATATGTTGCTGCTATTCTTTTGAATTACAATATAACTCAAAGAGAAATAGCAGAAATTGCTCATGTAACAGAAGTAACGATTAGAAATAGATATAAAGAATTACTCGAGAAATTGAATATAGAAGTAGCTTTTTAAAATTTTATTTAATAACCGATTCTTGATCTTCAAAAAGAATCTTAAATTCTTCGAAAGTCAATTTTTTACCATTTTTAATTTTCATTAAAGCTTCTTCCTTTATTTTTTTCTTGATTTCATCCTCTTTTCTTTTTAATTCTTCTTCCTTTTTACTTTTTATTTTATACATAAGTTCAATTAATTTGGAATTTAATAATATTTTTTCAGCTTCTAAAAATCTATGCTTATTTTTTATATCATTATATTTTCTGGAAAGAATAATAATTTCATTTTTAATATTTTTATAATCTTCTAAAAGAGGTTTAAATTCATTAAATATTCTATTTCTCTTTTCTTTGAGCTTTTGCAATTCTAAAGCATTTTTATTTATTATTTCTTTTTTATTATTTATTTCTATTAATAATCTATTTATTTCATTATTCATTTCTTTAATTTTTTCAGCATCTATTAAAAGTTTTTCTAATTTTCTAATTTCTTCATAAAGCTTTTTTTCTTCAAAAGGTGTAAGAAGTTCTGTTTGAATAATCCATTCATTTTTCTCTATTCTTTTTTTTATATTTTCAATTGATAAATTTGGTTTATTTAATGATTTAATATTATTTTTTAATTCTTTAATTTTATTAATATTCTCTAATAGAGATTTTTTAGTTAATCTAATTTCTTCAATTATTTTCTTTATTCTTTCATTTAAATTATTTTTACCTATTCTAAGTTGATATACTTCAGACTTTAATGTTTTTAATGTTTGTAAATATTTATTTCTTTCTTCAATTATTTTACTTTTTTCATTAATTAATTCATTTATTTTTTCATTTATTTCATTTATCTTAGCTTTTAAATTCTCAATTTCATTTATTTCTTCTAAGTTTTCCAAATTATTTAACCTCCTTTTATCTAATTTCTATTTCACCTTCTCCTAACATACGTGTTATAGCTGCATGAAGTTCTGTAAAACCAGTTAATTCAAAAGATGATATTGGAACAAAGTCTAAAGAATTTACTATTTCTAAAATAGCTGAAGCAATTTCAAAAGAAATTGCTGAAGATAAACCCTTAAGAGAAGAATCTATATCTAATAATAATCTATCTTTTTCTTCAAACCAATTAATAATTTTATCAAGTTCTTTCTTATTTAATGAATCTGATTTGGATAAAGCAAGAATTGTTGGTAAATTAAAAACAGTATATACTGAAATTGATAAAAATAAGCTTGCTACAAAATTTTTAGGTGAAGAACAAAATACAGGATCTATTAAAAATATTATTCCTTTAGGATAAGATACTAAATTATTTGCTAAAAATTCACCTTCTTTTCTAAAAGCAAAAAGCTCAAGTTGCCCAGGAGTATCAATAATACAATAATCGACATTATAGTTTTCTATTTCTTCTTTAAAATCATCTATTTCTTCACAAAATTCTCTTAAAGAAGCTATCAATGCTGCATTTGGTCCTAAACCTCTTTCAGCCATTATTCTTTCATAATCAATATAATCTCTTATATCTATATCTGGTTCATAAGGTAAAGTTATTGCTGCAGGGTCTAGGTTTACATTTATACAAGATTGTTCCTGATCTTTAAGCCATTCACTAAATGAATAAGCTAAAGTAGATTTACCTGATCCTGCTGTTCCTAGAATGAATAAGGAATACATTTCAACTCTTTAGTTTTTTTAATATTTATTTACTTTTTTATTTACTTTTTTTCTCTTTTTCAGATAACCACCATTCTAAATATTCCATTTTTTTCTTTTTCTCATTTTTATTTTTATTATTAATTAATTTCTTTTTATCTCTTAATGTTAATAATTCTTGAAGTGAAAAAGTTGCACCACAACTTTTACAATAATATGATTTAAGCTCTCTATCATATTCTAGTAAGCCACCACATTCTATACAATAAGGCATCTTAAATCAATAAAATATTTAAAAAAGGTATAAGAAAAAGTTTAAAAAAGAAAAATTTTAAGAGTATTTCAATAAGAAAAAAGTAGTTCTTTTCATAGTTATTTCTTCTCTATACAAAAAATCTTTTTAAAAGTAAAATAAAAAAGGGAGAAATTAAGGAATAGTAAGAATAGAGATTATTATATTAATATCTTGTGAGAGTTAAACGTATCTTTTAAATTCTTAAAACGATTACGTACAGTTACTTCTGTAACTCCTGCGACTTTAGCAATGTCTTTCTGAGTTATTTCTGGATGCAATTTTTGACATGACATGTATAATGCTGCAGCTGCAATTCCTACAGGATCTTTACCTATTGTTGCTCCAACTTCTTCAGCTTTATTTAATATTTTAATTGTTTCTTGAATAATATTTTGACTTAAACCAAGCTTTGAAGCAATTTTATTAACATATATAGTTGGGTCTATTACTGGAATTTTTAAATTAAGATATTTAACTAAAAGCCTATAACCTTGAGCTATAGCTTTTTTCTTAACAATTGGATATGCTTTTTCAAATTCTCTTAAATCTCTTGGAGTATAATTTATTCTACAAGCAGCATAAATTGCTGCAGCTATAATTGCTCTTATAGACCTGCCTCTTACAAGCCCATTTTTAAAAGCTTTTCTATATATTTGCATTGCTTTCTCAATAACTGGAGTTGATAAATGTAATTTATCAGCATAAATCTCTAATATATTTATTGCTTGTTGTAAATTTCTTGTTTCAGATGGATTAACTTGTGAAGTAACATCAAGTTTTCTTAATCTTAAAAGAGATTCTCTAACTTCTTTTGGAAGATTCTTCCCACTTGCATCTTTATGGATTTTTTCAATAACTGTTGATAATCCTTGATCATGATATATTATAGATAATGGAGCGCCTACTCTGCTACGTTTTTCACTTTCTTCATTAAAATTTCTCCATTCAGGCCCTCTATCAACTCCTTTTTCTATAATTACATATCCACATTCTTGACAAGATACTTCTCCAGTACTACTATCCTTAATTAAAAAAGGTGAACCACATTCAGGGCAAATTTGATCCTTTAAAAAAAGCTTCTTTTCTTTATTCATTAAAACACCTTTTAAGAATTAGGAGAAATAAGCCAATTATCATAAAACTATTGTAAACTTTTTTAGAAGCCAATATATAAACTTTATTAAGAATATTAAAAATATATTCAATATATAGCCCGGTCGTCTAGTGGTCAAACTGGTTAGAAAGGGACTAGGGATGATGGGCTCTGGATCAAATAAGGAGTAACCCATCGACGGGAGTTCGAATCTCCCCCGGGCTATATATAGTATGTATAGCATGTCAATGCTATTTAAAAATATAAAAATTATTTTTTAAACCATTTTATAACATGTTCAATGCATTCTTTCTTGAATTTTTCATAACTATTTGAAAATTCATTCATCGTTCTTATTGTTGATCCAAAGTCTGCCCATTTTTCTGGAGGAATACCATTTGTTCCATATTTCTCAGCATTTAATATCTTTGCTTCTTTAAGTTTTTCTATTAAATTTGGAGTAAGTTCCCAAGAACTCTTAAAAATTTCACCTATATCCTCATCTTTAAGAAGTCTAGAAATAAGTCTTCGATCTATTGGTTTTAGAACAGAATTTTTTAATTTTTCAATTTTAAAACCAGGTTTCATACTTTCTAAGAGTACATTCTTTTGATGATTTGGGAATTCTGTATGTACCATGTAATCATTTGCAAGTGTTTCTAAAGTTTCAGCTGGTTTCCTTTTTGAAGCAGGTAATACATGAATACCTTTTAATACTTCATATGCTTGATCTTTAGTTAATCCATATTTTGATTGGATATATTTTAACCATTTAAGTCTATTTTTAGGATGGAAAAATATTTCATAAACTCTTTTTGTGATGCATATACTTGCTTGACTAATATCTTTCTCTATTTGTGAAAGATTTTTTGCATCAGGAACTCCAGCATTTGATAAGAAATCAATGAATGGTTGTATATCCAAAGGCCTTAAATGACTTGAAATTTTTATTATTTTCTCATTAATAGATTTAATATTTTTTATTTCTTTTCCAATACCCAATTTTTCTGCTAAATCATTTAATGCTTGTTCTTTATCGCTTACTTTTTCTAAAGCTTTTCTTAATAATTTCTCAGCTTTATATTCTCTAATAAAATCTTCAAATCTACCTCCCATGTTCGTTTCATAAACAGTTGTTAAAGGTATTCCTTTCTTAATAGCTTTAGCTCTTCCTTCTATTTTAGCTAATATTAATTCAACTTCTTGCGATACTGTAAAAGTTACTGTATTATTTGTTCCTATACCTAAGCTTTCTAAATGAGAAGTAATATTAATAGCGGCTGGAGAACTACCAGCTACTTTAAAAACTATATTCGGCCTACCTCTTTCTATATTTTGAGAATATCCCCAAAGGAGATATTTATCATATTCTTTGAAAAATTCTTGCGCATCAGAATATATTTTTAAAGCATTTTCAATACTTTTTTCATAGCTATCAGCTATTGTTGGATTCAATTGTAAACTAACCATTCCAAGAAACATATTTGAATTTATAGCAATTGGTCTAAAAATAGCTAAATTTGGCCATATTGAAACTTCAGTACCATATGCAGCAAGTTCATCTCCATGTTTTTCAGGATTTTCTAATAATTCAGCATATTCTTCGATTATTTTCTTAAAACTTTTACAAAGATTTTCACTATAGAATTTTTCTTCATATCCTTCCCAAAGGCTTGGATCATCGAGATAAGCTATTGCAGCTAATGAAGGATTTGTTGAAACTTGAACAAAACCAAGATGCCTCATCCATCTAAGTCCAAGAGCATAATCATTACCAAATTTGCAAAAACCTTTTTCACTTAATTTATAGTATATGTTTTCTTCAATTTGTTTTTTCGCTTCAAATAGAAAAGAAAGTAAAAATGAATCTTCTTTTAATCCTTTTTCTATATTTTCTGCCATGTATGATATCATAGAACCAGGAGCTCTAAAGTAACCTGATGGTGACATTACTTTCTTCATTTCAGATAAATTTTCTTCAATAACAAATTTAGAAGCTAATGCTCCTCCAAATTTCTTAGAGGCTTCTTTTTCAGTATATTCCCAATCTCTTAAAGCATTTTCTATTATTTTTAAAGTTCTTTCTTTCTCCTTTTTAGAAAAACCAATTATCTTACTTTCTAATCCATAAAGATTAAGAGCTATTTGTATTAATAAATCGTAAGCTCTTGCACGAATTAAGAAATTCTCTTTTTTATTAAAATCTATTAAAGATTTTTGAAATTCAATGTTCAATGCTCGAATCACATTCCCTATAGTTTCTTCTAAATGTCCTACCATTTCTTTATGAAGGATATGGTCAGCAGCTAATCTTGTTAAACCATTCAAAGTTAATAAAACTATGTGATTGCTATGGTCTGTACTTTGTTCATAAATTTTTAGTTTTTGAGACATATTCGTATTTTTTTAAAAAAATGAGGTATTTAAACTTTTTCATTATGAATATTATTTTTTAAATTCATTTTTATTATTAACGATTTTGCTTCTTTAATATTTACATCTTTTAATATTGATGTTAAACTATATAATAATTTAAAGAATACTTTTTGAACAAAAGGGTTCATTGGAATTTTTTTATTATCTATAATTAATTGAATTGATTCTTCAGGAAGAGAATTTATTTTATTAATTATTTCATCTATTTTTTCACCAGGTTTCCAATATGCAAAAGCTTCTGAAGAATTAATATTCTTACCTACATATATTCTAGGCAATTTTTCTTTATCACATCCTTCTACAAAAACATAATCTACTGGAGGGAGTAAAAGATTAATAACATCAAATAATGAAATTTTTTTAGTTAATAGAATTGTTTCTTTTTCAGCTAAACCAATTGTATAACATGCTCCAGCAATTCTATGTCTTAAAGTATCTTTACCAGCTATATCAAATTGTTCATGCTTACTGCATTTAACAGTAGCTATACTATAACCTTTAGAAGAGAAATATTTAGTTAATTCTTCAATTAATAAAGTTTTTCCACTATGAGATTCGCCTGAAATACCTATTATTCTCAATTTTAAAACCTCCTATTTTTTTATTTATTAAAGATAAATATAATTATTTTAATAAAAATCTAGCATCAACAGCTACTATTCTTTCAGAAGATGCTATAATTGGATTTATATCAAATTCAGAAATTATATTTTCATATTTTATCATTAAATCAGATAATTTAATTATTATATTGCATAATTCTTCAATATTTATTGGCTTCTCTCCTCTTATCCCTTTTAATATAGGAAAGCCTTTTATTTCCATAATCATTTCTAAAGCATCGTTTAATGATAAAGGACATGCTCTAAATGAAGTATCTTTATAAACTTCTACGAATATTCCACCTAAGCCAAACATTATGCATGGACCAAAAACAGGATCTTGTATTCCACCAATTATTATTTCTAATCCTTTTTTAATCATTTCTTCTATTAAAATTCCTTCAATAGAAATATTCGGAAATTTTTCTTTTATATTAAAAATTATTTCATTATAAGCTTTTATCAATTCCTTTTTAGAATTTATATTAAGCTTTATTCCTCCAATATCTGTTTTATGAATAATTTGTGGAGAAGAAATTTTTAAAGCAATTGGAAAAGAGATTTCTTTTAAAGCTATATTTATATCTTTTAAATTTTTTAATAAATAATGTTTTGAAATAGGAATACCATAATGATAAAGTATTTCTTTTGATTCATAAATAGTTAATATTTTCCTTTTTTCAATTATTGCTTTTTTAAAAATTTCATTTATTTTTTCTAAGTTCATAGCACAGGTATTCCTTCCTTAATCCTTACTCCCTTTTTGAAATATTCCATAAGTCCGGCTTTCTCAATAGCTTTTAATACTTCTTCATCAGACGCATCATTTTTTATATCTATAGTATATGGTGTGAATGCAAGATGCATTACATTTACCCTACGTCTCTTTACACCAGTAAGAGATTTGGGCCCTGTAACAAGCACAAAGTTTTTATCAATAATTGATACTATCACACATTTCTTTCCAGCTTCCCTACCAGCAACTTTTACACAAACTCTCCCTATCATTTTTATCAACCTTTATTTTTAAGATATTCATTAATATACATTTTAATAATTTTTACACAAATAGAGGCTGAAATAAAAGAATTATCAATCACTAAATCATATATTGATGTATCATCTATATCAAAACCATAAAATTTTTTAAACCTTTCTCTTTCATTATTTTCTCTTTCTAAAGTTTCTTCTAAAGCTTTATCAAAATCAATTCCATCTCTTTTAGCTATCCTATTAATCCTAGTTTCTAAATTTGCTTTAATATAAATTTTAATATTTGCAAAATCTTTACATATAAAGCTTGATATTAAACCATCAATAACTACATTACCTTTAGAAGCTTCTTCTTTTTGCATATTATCTATCATAGCATCAATTTCTGGAGAAAGCATAGCTTTTTCTGAAAGCTCTAATAAACTTAAATTTTTCTCTTCAGCAATTTTTCTAAATAATAAACCAGCAGAAATATATCTTAAATTAAATTCTTTAGAAATTAACTTAGCTATTGTTGATTTTCCAACTCCATGTAAACCGCTTATTGTAATAACCAAGTTTTCGCTACTTCCTTCTTTAAAAGATTCTTTAAACATTTTCCGCATAATACGCCACCATAAATTCTTGAAATTCTTTTACTTGACAATGGGAATTTTGAAGAATTTGAAGAATTCATTTTTGGAATTCCATGAATTTCTTTTTTACATAATGGACAGATTTTAGGATTTGATTTCCTTTTTCTATAATGTATAACTACTTTTCCTCCAGGAGTTCTAACAAATATTCTAGCTTTACTTCTTGTTCTTAATGCTCTCCTCGGCATAATCCTCAACCCCCATACTTACTTTAAATAATTTAGATAATGGATTATAAATTGCAAAAAATGTTAATAAATACCATGTGAAAAATGGTAAGCCACCATCTGGATGGGAAAGAAAAGGAATACTCATTCCTTTAGGCATTAAAGCAACAGCATTAACTCCATAAAGAGTTGATAAAAAATAGAAACTTAAAAAACTTGGAATAATTGTTATTAAAGTAACTTTTAATTGCTTACTTGCAATTTCAGCATCTATTTTTTCCATGTATTCTCTCTTTTTCTCAAGCTTAGCTAATAATTTTTCATCTTTATTCTTTCTAGCTTCAAGCAATTTACGTTTCCAAAGGTTTGTTTCACGCATTTTCTTAAATGTTTCTTCTCCAAATATTATTTTATAAATTGTAATAGAAAAAATTGCTAAAACAAAACTTACTAAAAAGACTGAAAGAGAACTTATTGCATAATTCGATTCAAATATTTTTATTAAATTTAACATATTTTCACCTCTTTCATTTTTAATACATTATTCAAGTAATTTACCTAATGAAGGATACATTTCAAGTAATTGTTCTTTAGTAAGTAATTCATAATATTGGAATAATATTCCAATCATTAAAAGAATACCTACACCTGAACCAAAAACATTTATTAAATCTGCTACACCTGCAATTATACCAATTATTAAACCTCCTAAAATTGTTACAATGTAAATATGCTTTTCAATTATTTTAGATATTACAATAGGATTCCTTCTAAATCCTGGTACTTGCATTCCCGCATCTATTAATTGTTCAGCAACTTTAGAAGCACTAAGACCACCTACTTCAACCCAGAAAATAGCAAAAACTACTGAGAAAGAAATCATTAATAGAAGGTAAATAATTGCTCTTAATGGATCTTCCATAACTGAAGTTAAGTTTCTTGGAGAAGTCATATAATATGCTAATCCTCCAATTGGATTAGGTTGGCCTCCTTCAGTTTGAGTATATTTTCCAAGAATATTTAATAATATATTATCATTATTTGGATTAAATTTACTCCATATAATTGAAGTTAAATAATATACATTAGCAAATATTGTTGAAGCAAATATTACTGGAATATTTGATACATATAAAAGTTTTACAGGATATTTAGCTCTATAACTACCATATTTTGCATAAGAAATTGGAATTTCTATTCTTACAGATTCCAAATAGATTAATAAAAGTATTAAAAATATTGTTGAAAAAAGCCCAATAAGATCTGGAAAATTACCTCTATACAATACTTTATCAATACTAGCTCTGGAAGAAATTGTTTCAAATAAAGCTAAAATAATTCCAAAAAATTTTGGTGTTTCATTACTTATTTCTATAGGTGATAAAAGACTCCAAAAAATTGTTTGTGCAACACCTGCAGCAATGAAAAGGCTTATACCACTTCCTAATCCCCAACCTTTCTGAATCATTTCATCAAGTAACATTACAAGCATTGTTGCTAAAAATAATTGAATGAATATTAATAAAGATGTTTGAGGAGAAATACTTCCAAAGTATCCTGTAAGAACATATGCTGCAGATTGAAAAATAGTTATTAAAATAGCTAAAAGCTTACTTAAAGAAGTAAATAATGATCTATCTTCAGGTTTAGATAAATCTAATTTAATCAATTCTGCTCCAGCTAAAAGCTGAACTATTATTCCAGCAGTTACAATTGGACCTATTCCAAGAGTCATTAAAGTACCAATACGAGAAGCAAATATTATATTTAATATGATTGGAGAAGTTACTCCAGGTTGGGGTTTAATTGGTAATCCATATAAGAAAATTTCACTCATTAACATATATATAACTAAAGCTAATAAAGTCCATATAAGCCTCTCTGTAAGACTAAGTTTCTTTTTAGGTGGAGTAACAGTAGGTAAAAATTTTTCAATGGATTGAAAGAAATTTCTTATAGAAGACATTTTTAAATCACATGTTTAATTGAGATGGTTTAATTATTTTACCTCCAATCTTATTAATTTTTTCTTCAGATTTTTTAGACCATTCATTCGATACAATTATTACAGGCTTGCTTATATTTCCAGAACCTAAAAGCTTATCGTAACCATGTTCAACAAGATTTACTAAAAGCAAACCATTAATATATTTTGCTTCATTACTTGATTCGATTTTTTTAATAATATTTTCTAAATCTTTTAAATTAATTATTTTTTTAATAGGTTTTTTTACAGGAGGTTTAAAACCTTCCTTTCCAAAATGATTAGGAGCATTTTCTAAAACCCATGTATATTTATGTTTATGTCCAGCTTTTTTACCTAAACCCCTTCCACCTTTAGCTCCTCTTTTACGATGCTGCCCTATTTGTCCCCAACCACAAGTTCTTGACCCTCTATATTTCCTAATTTTTCTAAGACGTGTTGGCATGAATATCACCTTAACTTATTTTTATTTCCTTTCCTTCAAATCCCTTTTTTCTTAATTTTATTTGTAATACACCATTATTATAACTAGATTGAATTGAATTAGGGTCTATTTTTTCTTCAAAATTAAGTTCTTTATAATATTTTCTATAAGAATTTGAAGTAGAAATAATAAGATTATCTTCAGTTACATTCAATTTAATATCATCTTTTTTAACACCAGGAATTTCAGCTATTATAATTATTTCATTTTCATTATTAAAAATATCTATAAGAGGTTCTCTTTTATCACTTATTAATGGTTTTTCTCCTTTTGAACGAATATTTCCAAATTCTTGTATTCTAGGTTTTCCAGTAGGATCTATTGAAATACTAAAACCATAAATTAAAGGTTTTTCTTTAAAAAAATTATCGAAAGTATTAAATTTGGGTTCTTCAAATATTCTATTAAATTCTTCTTCAAGAAATTCTGTTAATTTTTCAAAATTTTCAAATATATCATCAAAATTCCAATCTTTTTTCTTTTTCCATTTTTTATTATCATCCATACTATTTCCACTCATAAAAAAATAAAGAGCTTTAATAAATGTTTTTAATTCTATTTTAAATCTAAATATTAAAAGTAAAACTATTTTTCAATTTTTTAATCAAATTAAATCATTCTATTTAATAAATCGTTTATTGCTCCTCCTCTATAACCTGCTTCACCATTAGATTTAAATTTTCTTTTAATAGATTTTTTAAAACCATGAGATGGTGGATGCAATCTAAAAACTGGTTTAAAACCAATTTTTTTTAATTTTGAAATATCTATTTCTCCTTTATATAAAGCATGAACCAATTCTTCAAGAGAATTATAACCTGCTTTTTTAATCATTTCAATATTTAAATTACTTCTTTTAGAAAGTAAATTTAAAAGTGTTTCTTCATTAATTTCTCCCCAAGTAATAAATCCATTAACTTTTCTTAGCATTCCAGCTATATTTTTTGAATAATTTAATACGGTAGCATGATTTGCTCTTTTAAGATTTAAAAGTCTTAAAGTATATTCATTATCATGAGACATGCCAGATGGGCCTCTTAATCTAATAATAGCTATTAATTGATTATTCTCAACCATATCTTAGCCCCACATTGATGGAAGGATAATTTTATTAGTATTCTTTAAAGCTTCAAAAGTTGCTCTAGCCATTGAAAGAGTAGTACGTGTTTCACCAAAACTTCTTGTCCAACAATCTTTTATTCCAGCTAATTCTAAAACTCTTTTAGCTATTTCACCAGCAACTAATCCAACACCTTTAGGAGCAGGAAGCAAAACCATTCTAACACTTCCACATTTTCCAATTACTTTAGTTCTAAGAGAATGAGGGGCATCACAACCACATTCCCAACTTCCACAACCTCTTTGAACAGGAATTATTGAAAGTTTTGCATCATTTACTGCTTTTTCAATTGCAGCTACAACATGTACAGCTTTACCTGTTCCAAGACCAACATATCCATCTCTATTACCAACAACTACTATTGCTTTAAATCTAGAACGTTCACCAGCATCAGTTTGTTTTTGTGTAATTTTAACATCTAATACTTCTTGTTCAAGATTCGGAAGAAGAATATCAACTATTTGAGGCTCATATATTTTTAAATGATTTGCAAAAACTTCATTAATTGAAGTAATTTTCCCTTCTAAAACAGCTTTTCCTAAACTTGTTCTTGGAACCCATTCTGAACTACTCATTTTTTATCATCTCAATTTCTTTTAAAATATTATTTTTAACTTTTTCAAAAAGAGATGTAATTGGAATATAATCTAATTCAGCTAATTTAGATTCTCCAAATAATTTTAATTTAAAATCTTCTATATGTTTTCCTTTAATCCTTTCTTCTGAAGGTATAACTTCTTCAGAAATTGGAATTTCTAAACCTGCATCAATTGCTCCTTTAGCTACTGCAAATACTTTAGAACCTTTAGTAGGTTTATGAAGACCAATATCTAAAATAGCTTTATTTATACCAATTTTTTTAGATTTAATACCTATTAAAAGTCCAGTCAGATAAGCTGCAGGAGTATTTTTAAAACTATCTTTCCAGCCATAATTACTTAATTCTTTCGAAGTTACTGTTAAATATGTATGATCTCCTCCAGCTTTTGATAAAATGATTTGTGTAATAATATATCTATTAGTTTTTCTAACTACAAGCCTTGGTAAATTTGATTTAACTAATTTTATTCTTTTATAATAATTCGTTAATCCTTTACGTTGCCTTTTAGGCTTAGTTCTTTTATAAATTTTCATAGCAGTAACCCTTTCTTTAAAAGTTTATTTTCTTTTAAATATTCAATCATTTGTCTAGTAGATTTAAATGCACCAGATTTTATCATTTGATAAATATCTCTATAAACACTTCTTTCAATTAATCTTTTATTTTTCAATTCTCTAAGTTTTTTTCTTTGTGCTCTAACTCTTTGAATCCATTTTTCTTTTCTTGAAAGACGAGAATGTTTTGCTCCTTTTTTACTTCCTGGTCCTCTTTTCTTTTTTTCTACTCTTGCTCTACTAATTCCTTTTTTCTGAATTTTATAAATAACACCTTCTTTTATTAAACGTTTTATATCTTTACGTGTTATAGCTTCTTCTATTTCTTCAATTCTTTCATTATCAAAACGTACTCTATTTTCACCACATTTTAAAATTTTTGCAGCAATTCTTTTTTGTGTTGTTAAAACCATTTTTATTCCTCCTTAGTTAATTTTTCTAAAATTGGTGGATTTAATACTTTAAAACCATTAGAAATAGCTTTTTCATATATTTCTATACGTTTTTTCTTTCCAACTTTTGAAGAAATTCTTATAGCATAAATTTTTGGATCAAGATTATTTAATTGATTAATATTATGAATTATTTTCTCTTTTAATCCACAAGGATGCAATCCTCTATATTTTTTAGGACTTCCATAACCAATAGAAACAAGTGGTGGAGAACCACTTTTTTGAAGTCTCATTCTACTATCTTTTCCTCTTGGTCTTCTCCAATTTTCTTTTAATCTTACATATCTCCAAGATTCTTGTCTAACAAATTTAGGCCTTTTTCTACGTATTTCTAATATTTTTTTAATTTCTTTTTTTAATTTCTTTTTTTCTTTAAGAATTTCACTTTTAACTATCATTTTAATATACCTACTTGTTTTTCATATACATATATTCCATCAAGAAATTTTCTAGGATCTTTTTTCTTTATTCTTACAGCTTTTTCAATATTTGCAGCTGTTTGACTAACTTCATATTTATTTATTCCTGTTACAATAATATCTTCACCTTTTGGAATTACTTTAGTATTTTCTCCAACTATTTTAGCTTTCCTTACAAATTTTTCTCCAAGGAAATTTTCTATTAAAACCATGTTTCCTGAAACTTTTACAGAAACTGGAAAGTGAGAAGAAACAACTTTAAGTTTATAAGTATAACCTTTTGAAACACCTATTATCATATTTTTAATTAATGAAGTAATTGTTCCTAATAATGCTTTAGCACGTTTTCCTTTCCCTTTTATTTTGATTATTAATTCATTTCCTTGTAAAATAAAAATTGGAGATGCGTGAGAAAAATCTTCTTTAATTTCTCCTAATTCTCCTTTAACTATTACATTACAATTTTCAATTTTAATTGAAACATTATTTGGAATTATTATTTTATTCTCAACAATTTTTTCTTCCATACTCATCACTTTTTTTAATAAACATATCCTAATAATCTTCCACCAACATTAAGTTTTTTAGCTTCTATATGAGAAATAACTCCTTTTGGAGTAGTTAAAATCAATATTCCAATATCTCTTGCTGGAAGATATTGTTTTTCCCATTCTTCCAATTCTTTTACTTTAACACTATAATGAGGCTTTATCGAGCCGCATTTATTTATTCTTCCAAGAAGTTGAATTTTAAATTTTCCTCCTCTGCCATCATCAATATATTCAAATTCTCCTATGTAAGAATATTTTTGCAATATTTTTAGAATTGCTGCTATAAGTTTTGAAGCAGGATAAATACATTCTCTATTTCCTACAAGTTCATTATTTTGAATTATATTGAATAAACCAGATACTAAATCATGTCTAGTCATTCTTTATCACTTTTTATGAATATTTTTTAAAACCTAATAATGGAGCAATTTCATTTATACATCTTCTGCAAATATATAGATTATATTTTCTAATAACACCTACAGTTGTACCGCATCTCCTACATTTTACAACTCCTTTACCAAATTTCCTATTCTTAGGTGGCTTATTTTTCATTCTTCTCACCATTAAACTAATTCTACATTAAATGTTTCAATAAAGAATTTCATTGCTTCTTCTTTTGTGACTCTTTGCCTTTTCCCAATTTTTGATCTAGCTCTTCTCCTTAAAGATACTCTTTTTCCTGGCTTGCAAAGTGAGACACACACATCCATTCCAATTATTCCAAGAGAAGGATCATATTTTGTTCCAGGAATATCCAAATGTTCAGATATTCCAAATGAAACATTACCATTTTCATCAAAACTATCTTTTGGAATTTTATTCTTAATTGCTTTTAAAGCTTTTTGTAAGAAATCGTATGCTTTATTTTTTCTAAGAGTAACTTTAACAGCAATAGGTTCTCCTTTATGTATTCCAAATGATTTAATAGTTTTCCTAGCTTTACATAAAATTGGTTTTTGATTTGTTAATTGTTCAATTATTTTAGAAGCTTTTTCAAGTTTCACACCAGATTCTCCTACACTGCAATTTACAACAACTTTATCTATTTTTATTATTTTATCCATTTTTTTCACTATTGTTTTTTCTAAGGTAGTTTGATCCATGGTTTATCACTCCCAATTATAAAAACATAATCTTTAAGAGTTATTACTTTTTCATCATTTTGTAAAATAATTGTTGCAATTGGTTTTCTGAAAAACGTTCCTTCAGTAAATTCTAGAATTCTTCCATGAAGCCCTTCTTTTGGACCATCTATTATTAATGCATAAAAATCTTTATTGAATGATAAATGTTCCATAAAATCTTGATTAGGTAAACTTATTTTAAAAGTATCTCCTACCATAAATTTCCTAGGATTTATTTCACTTTCAGAATTAAATCTTATATTTCTACCATCATGTAAAGTGAATTGCAAATATCCTTTCTTTACATGAAATTTCCTAATGATTTTACATAATTTGAAATTTTTCTCTTCAAATGGAATTTCTATAGGTCTTAAACCTTTACCTGGAATTGGTAAAAATCTATAAATTTCTTTTGTTTCAGGAATTTCAAGAACATCCATTAAACCAATTGGAAATCTATGTTCTTTAATAACTCTTCCATCTATTAATACTTTCCCACTTGATATTATCTTTTTTGCTTCAGAAGCTGTTTCTGCATGTTTTAATATATCTCTAATAACTATTATTAATGGAATTGATTTTCTTAATGGATGCGGTCCTGGAATAGAACGAGTAACGAATTTCTTTTCTTTAACAGGTATGGGCAATTCTCTTGGAGCAGCATATCTTTTTAAATGCATTTTTAACTTACCCCTTTTAATTTCATAATTTCTTCTAATTTTTTAACTCTATATTTATCATCTAAATATAAATTCGTTATCATTACTTTAGAAGCATGAATTGGTTTTAATACAGTTGATCCATCAGCTTT
Source organism: uncultured Nitrososphaeria archaeon (assembly GCA_964532175.1). Lineage (GTDB taxonomy): Archaea > Thermoproteota > Nitrososphaeria_A > Caldarchaeales > JAVZCJ01 > JAVZCJ01. The sequence goes on along the minus strand of CAZHGP010000002.1, from coordinate 26,099 downwards.
TTTCATAGTTATATTCTCTATATATACGAATTGTCTTTCATGATCAACTTTAGTTACTTTCCCTTCTAAACCTTTAAATTCCCCCCTCATTATTCTTACACGATCTCCAGTTCTTATAGGTAAAGACCTACAACCATATTTTTCTCTCAATTCAGGAGATAAATGAGCAGAAGTTAATTTGAAAAGCTTATGAATAGGAGCTGTGAAGATTTTTTTTCTTTGTTTTCTAGGTTTCTTTGAAGTACTCATAAAATACACCTTTCATATTATTATACTTGCTGCATTAGCTATTCTAGACCATCTTTCTGCAGCTTCTTTAGCTACAGGACCTTTAATTTGAGTACCTTTTAAATCTCCTTCAGGAGTAATTAATACAGCTGCAGTATCTTCAAACATTATCCATGTTCCATCAGGCCTTCTATAAGGCTTCCTTTGTCTAATTATTACTGCATGCATAGGTTTTTTCCTTAATTCAGGAGGCCCTTTCTTAACACTTACAGAAACTAAATCTCCAACAGCTGCTGAAGGATATTGTCTTAATCTAGGAGAAATACCATGTACTTGAATTAATTTAAGTGTTTGTGCTCCAGAATTATCTGCACAAACAAGCTCTGCACCTACTGGTATGCATCTAGGAATGTTTGGTTTCCTTTCAAGAATTCCTACAGCTGCTACAGCTCTACTTTTCTTAGACATTTATTTCCCCTCCTTTTTTTCTATAACAACAAAAGATACTGTTTTACTAATAGGTCTACATTCAGCAATAGTCACTTTATCTCCTTCTTTAACAGATATACAAGGTGGGCAATGTGCAGAAATATTTTTTCTACGTTTTTCATATCTTTTATATTTTGGAATATAATGAAGATATTCTCTTCTTACAACAATTGTTCTTTCAGCTCTATTTTTTAAAACTATACCTTCAAGTAATCTTCCTCTAATAGATAATTTTCCATGAAAAGGACATAATGGATCATTACATGATTCTTTTGGAATAGGAATATTTATTCCAATATTTCTAACTTCTACCATTCTCTAAACCTCCTTTTCAATCTTTCTTCAGGTCTACCAACAAGCTTTTCTCCATTAATTTCAACTATTTCTCCACTTTTTAATTTAAATTGAAAAATACATACATTTTTTGGAATTATTTTCTTTTTATTATTAGAAAGAATTTTTAATGTATTTTTAGTTTCTCCAATAACTATTCCTTCTAAATTATTAAGTAAAGGATTTTTACTAGAAACTATTTTAATTTCTAATCCAATAATTTCATGATTAAGAATATTTTTAGGAGTAATAGGAATTTGTTTAAACATTTATACCCCTCTTTCTTTCATTTAAAATTGTAAGAATTCTAGCTATTCTTTTTCTAATAGCTTTAATTCTAGATGGTTTTTCAATTACTCCTCCTGATCCTATTTTAGTTCTAAGGTTTCTAAGTTCTATTCTTAATTGTGAAAGTTGTTCTAAAAGTTCTTCATTTGAAAGATTTCTAAGTTCTTTAATTTCTTTATTTGTCATTTTTCATCTCCTCAATTTTTTGATTTTCAATTGAAGATTTTACTTTATAAGAATCTGGAATAGGAGCATCAGGAGGATAAATAATTACTTTAACTCCAAAAACACCTATTTTTAATTGAACTGAAACAGATGCTTTACGTAAATATTTAACTGCATGATCACCACATCTTGGAATATATCCTTCAACAAATTTTTCTGTTCTAGCTCTTGCAGAAGTAGTTTTTCCACTAATTTCTATTATTACTCCTCTAGCACCTGCATCCATTATTCTTTTTAAAGCCCAAAAAGCTACTCTTCTAAATCTTATACCTTTTGCTATAGCAGAAGCTATTCTTGAAGCCATAATATATGGATTTAATTCAGGAACTTCAATTTCAGCAACAGCTATTTGAGGATTTTCTAATCCAAATTTTTCTTCTAAAACACGAGAAATTTCTTTAATAGTTTTTCCTCTTAATCCTATAACTCTTCCAGGACGCATTGCATAAATTGTTACTCTAGTTCCTAAAGGAGAAAAGCCTATATCTACTCCTCCAAAAAATGCATCTTTAAGAGTTTCTCTTAAATATTCTTCTATTTCTGATTTTCTAATATTTTTCTTAAGAATTTCTTTAATTACTCCCATTTTACTTAATCTCCTCCCCTATAACTTCTATATGAACTAATTGTTTATCATAAGGAGTTGCTCTTCCAAATGCTCTTTCAATAATTTTACGTATTTTTCTAGCTTTATGAACTGAAGCATGAATTATTTTTATATTTTCAGGAGATTGCCCTTTAAATTCTGCATTTGCTTCAAGACTTTCTAAAAGTTTAAGCATTAATTTTGCTGCTTTAATTGGATAACCTCCTGGTCCTTTAACTATTTTATTATGAGCTCTATCTTTTTTATATCTTCTATAAGGAATTGCTCTTTTTTTATTAATAACATCTTCTAAAAGAGATTTAGCATCATCAAGCATTAATCCAACTAAGGATTTACATAATTCTCTAGCAAATTTTGGAGATACATCTACTTCTCTTAAACTTGCTTTTACCATTCTTTCATTATCTATTTCTTTTAATGAATAGCCCCAATGAGGCAATTTCCATCACTATTAGTGAAAAACGATAAAAAATAATTAAGTTATAAAGTTTAAATGAATATTTTTAGAAAAATATATATTTTAAATAAAAAAAGATAAAAAAGTAAGGAATCTATTTATTGAGTTTTTTGAGTACCTCTTTTTCTTCCAGTTCTTTTAGGAGCTATTAATCCTACTTTTTGTCCAGGTGGAGCAGTTCTTTTTACGCTTGTAGGCCCACCAGGTCTTTTATGGCTTCCTCCTCCAAATGGATGAAGTGCAGCTGCCATAGCTACTCCTCTTACTCTTGGATAAGGCCTTCCTTTTGCTTTCATCCAATGATATTTTTTACCTGCTTTAAGGAAAGGTTTTTCTATTCTCCCTCCACCAGCTACAACACCAATAATTGCTAAAGATTTTGATGGAACACCTATAACTTTTTTTGATGGAAGCCTTAAAAATACTTTATCTTCTTTTTTACCTACTACTATTGCATAAGCTCCTGAAGATCTTGCAATTTTTCCACCATCTCCAGGATTTAATTCTATAGAAGAAACAATCGTACCTTCAGGAATTTTTTCTAAAGGAAGTATATTTGCATTTTCTATAGGAACATTCTCTCCCATTAATATTTTTTGTCCAATATACATTCCTTGAATTGCAGCTATTGCAAAAGTTTCACCAAATTCAGTTTCTATTATTGCAACAGGCGCTCCTCTACCTCTATCATGACATAAATCTCTAACAATTCCAGTAACTAATTTTTTAGAATTTATTAAATTCGATGGATAATATAATTTAAATTTTCTTTTAGCAGCTTTAAATGTTGGAGAGCCTCTTCCAATCCTTTGAGCTCTTATTCTTTTACCCATTTTTTACTCACCTAAAATACTCCTAATTTAATAGCTATATCTGAAGCTTTATATTCTGGTTTTAATTTAACATAAGCTTTTTTCTCTCCTAAAGGGGTAATTAATAAATTTATTTTATCTACTTTTACTTCAAATAATTTTTCTATTGCTTTTTTAACATCTTCTTTAGTTGCTTTTAAATCAACAATGAATACTAATTTATTTTCAGATTCTATAAGAGAAACTGCTTTTTCAGTTATAACAACTCTTTTTATAATATCATTTTCTATTTTTTTACTCATTTCAATTTCTCCAACATTTTATCTATATTATTTATTGCAGATTCAGACCATATTATTAATCTTACAGGATGTGCACCAGGAGCTAAATGTAATATATTTAATTTATCCAATGTTATTGCTTCTAAACCAGGAATGTTTGATGCAGCTTTTATTATTCCATCATCTTTTTCTACAATTATTAATGGACCTACTCTTCTTTTATATCTTCTACCTCTTCTTTTACCTTTTCCAGCTCTTATATTCTTTTTACTACATCTTTCAATTTCTTCTTTTAATCCTATATTTTCAAGTACTTTTTTAAGCTCACTTGATTTTTTAATAGATTGAATATCATCAGTTAATACTATTGGAAGTTTCAATTTACCTATTCTATGCCCTCTTTTTGAAACTATTTCAGGATCTCCAGACATTGATATTGCAGATAAAAGAGCTAAAATTTTTTCCATTTTATTCAATCTTTTCTTTATTTTTTTCTCAGGTTTTGGTGGATGAGTTGGTCTTCCTCCTACTGCAGAAGGAACAAAAGCAGCACTCATTCTTTTTGGTCCTCCTCCTTTTATTCTTGCTACTCTAGCCATTCCATAACCAGCTCCAAGAGATTCAACAGAATATTTATGTCCTGATAATTTTGAAGCCCCTTTTGGTTGAAATTTTGATGTTTGCATAAAAAGAAAAGCTCTTTTTACAAGATCTGGTCTATATGGAATTAAGAAAATTTTTGGTAAAGGAATTGTTTTAACTTTTTTCCCTTCTAAATCTAATACATTTATTTTCTTTTTAGGAATTTCATTTTTAAGAATTTCTATTGTTGATAACATGTTAATCACACTTTAACAAATGTTATTTGTTTTTCTTTAATTTCTATTTTTGGTGGTTTTGCTGGAATTCTTAAAATTATTGGTCTTTTTTGTGTCCCTGGAATAGTTCCTTTAATTAATACTGCAGTTGTTTTAATTACTCCAAAATGTTTCCATCCACCTTTAGGAGTATATTTGCTTCCATCATCTTCTATATCTAATATTTCTTTATTAAATTCTGTTCTTCTATGATAACCCATTTGCCCTGCTCTTGGAACAGTATACATTACATATGCTGGATGCCATGGACCAATAGATGCTACAGCTCTTTTCATTTTTCTAGATTTTCTAGGTTGAAGCTTTACTCTATATCTTTTTACAACTCCTTGAAATCCTTTACCTTTAGATACTGCAATAACATCTACAAAATCTCCTTTTTTAAATAATTCTTTAATACTTATTTCTGAACCTAATTTTTTTATTGCATAATCTACACATTCTTTTATATTTTTTCCACCAACTTTTATTTCAATCAATCTAGGCTTTTTTGATAAACCAATTAAATATGGTTGAGTCATCATTAATAATCTAACTTCATAAATTCTATCAATAATTTTTTCAATATTATTTAATTTATCTTGATTTGGTTTAAAAGAAGGATGAAGCCTACGTATATTTTCAGGAGTTTTTTCACTCCAAATAGTAAATAATGCTTTCAATGATCCATCTTCAATTTTTTCATAAAAAACTATTCCAGCAACAAACATTGGAGGAGCTGCTAAAACTGTTGCTGGAACCATTATTTCAGTACCATAAGTAGGAGAATGAGGAGTATTATCTATAATAAAAGCACTTGTTAAACCTGCTTTAAAACAAACAAAAGCTAATGGTTTAGGTTCTTTATCATATGGAGGCCAGTATTTAATTTTAGGAATTATTCTAGAAGCTCTACCTCTAGGCAAATATGCTAAAGAGCCATGCCTTGGTCTAGATTGTTTTCTATGACCCATAGTTTTTCCACCGGTATATTTTTATGCAGAAAAATGGAGAAATATTAAGTTTTCATTGAATATTATAAATTTGCTAATATATTAATAATTGAAAGAGTAGAAAATAAAGCTTCTTCAGTTCTTATTGTTTTTACTCCTTGATATGGAATAGTATTTATTACATAATCGAAAATTTCTTCTAAATTATAACCATGATTTTTAAAAACTTTATATAATCCATATTTAGCTGGACCGAATGCTATACAAACCCTATTTGCTTCTTTTAATTTTTTTCTTAAATCTTCTATTAAATTTAATATAGATAAGCCATATTTTGAAGTAGCAATCGATAAATCAAAGCTTTCAATAAGTTTTTTCAAGTCTCCTTCATAAAGATATGTTCTAAAACCATCATATACACTTGCTTTTTTTCTTGAAAGAATTTTTAATTTAAATCCTTTTTCAGATTTATCTATTTTAATAATTACTCTTTTATTTTTCTTAAGTTTTTTTCTTGAAATAATTTTTTTATTCAATCCAGCTTCAATAATACTATTCTTCCCAGTTTTAATAACTAAACCTTGTCTATAATGAGAAATAATATTTTTAAAATTTATTTTTTCTGCATGAGTAGGAATTTGAAGAGGAGGAAGTAAACTAGCATATTTAAGTTCTGGAGAAATTTTAAATAAAAATTTTCTAAGATATGGAGCAGTATTAATATAATCTAATATTTTTTTTATAATATTAAAATTTTCTCTTTCAATATTTGAAATTTTTTTATTTTCAGGATAGAAAATAACTGTTCCAATTCTATAAGTTGCTAATGCTCTTGCAATAAAACCTATTCTAAAAGTTTTTTCTCTTAAATGAGGGGTTTCGATAGTAAAAGATGCTGGTAAAAGGATTGAAATATCAAATTTACTTTTTTCTTCTATGAAAAAATTATTATTTAACATAATTATATTTCACTATAAAAAAGATATATTTTAATATTTATGATTGCTTAAAATTTAAGATAAAATAAAAACATAGTTTTGCTAAAATTGATAAAGAAGTTAAGACTAAGAAGTATATAGACTATTAAAGAACTCATTAAATAAAAAAGTAAAAAGTATAAATAATTCTCTCATATTTTTTATATCAAAGATATAAAGAATGAAAAAAGAAATTAGTCATATAGTTAAATATAATTTGATTGAAAGTGAAAAACCTTTAATATTACTTCCTAAAGTAAAAATAACTTATTTTAAAAGACATGAAGATAAAAAAGGAACTATACGGATAACTCAAAAAGAAAGCCGTAGCTCATGGAAAATAGATTATGAGCTCAGATGTTTTTTATACTCTCAGTCAAGTGCTGACCTACAACTTAGCTTGCAGTAATAATGGAGATAGAGGTTATGAAAGCGTGCCACAGAATGGGATGGATGTCCGAAAAAATAAAAGTGGTTATAATGAGATAAGTCTTTATTCCATATTAATGATTTCTACTTCTTCTGGGAAATTAAAGCTCATAATTTAGAGATACTATTTTGATAAGTTTAAAAGCGAATCAATATATAAATTATGTTGAAGCTTGGTTTTCAGTGTTAGTTACCATGTCGTTGGGAAATATTATTCGTGTAATGCTAGCATACATAGAGTTGACACGACCTATTGGCC
>CAZHGP010000002.1:0-18807 GCA_964532175.1 uncultured Nitrososphaeria archaeon | reverse complement strand
GGCCATTAGTACTCCTAAACCAGCTTACAGGGCTCCAACATCATTACATACTCATCTTAATCCCTCAGTTCGGCCTTGTGTACTCCATCATCATGTTACTGCGGCAGCCAACTCAAGAGAATGCCTCAAGGTTTATAAGACACGCCAACACCTGGACGGGCCTCATCCTCTTCATGCTGGCCGCTTTGTTTGCTTTCAGTCTCCTATGATGTCTCAATATGTAGAGGAGCGCGACTATAATAACCACGACTAGTGTAGTAGCCGATACCTGCGCCGTGGTGGTTTGATTCGAGCTTTGTTTCACTGATATGACTATTAAAATCTATATTTTTTAAAGAAAATCCAGATTGTAATAATCTTATTCTATTTTTTAAAAGATTTATAAATTCCGGATAATAAATTCTTCTTCTCAAGGATTAAAAATAGAAAAATTTATGAAACTTATTTTCTTAATTATTCTTAGGTAATGTGGTATGGAAAAATATAAAGCTAGAATAGCTATAATTGGCGGATCAGGTATATACGATCCAGGGATGTTTGAAAAAAGTGAAAAAATAAAAGTTTATACTCCTTTTGGAGCACCAAGTGCGCCTATTACTATCGGAGAATATAAAGGTATTAGTATAGCTTTTATCCCTAGGCATGGTGAAAAACATTCTATTCCCCCACATTCAATAAATTATAGAGCAAATATATGGGCTTTAAAAGAAATTGGAGTTGAAAGAATTTTAGCTCCTTCAGCAGTTGGTAGCTTACAAGAAAATATTAAGCCTGGAGATTTTGTTATACCAGATCAATTTATTGATAGAACTTGGGGAAGAGCAGGAACATTTTATGATGGGGGGCAAGTTTGCCATATTTCCATGGCAGATCCATTCTGTCCAGAATTAGCAGATATTATTTATAATACTGCATTAAGTATCGGATTAAGAATTCATAAAGGTGGAACATATGTTTGTATCCAGGGTCCAAGATTTTCTACTAGAGCTGAATCTAAATTATTTAGAAGTTGGGGTGCTCATATAATAGGAATGACTCTTATACCTGAAGTTAATTTAGCTAGAGAAGTCAGAATGTGCTATTCCACAATTGCAATGGTAACAGATTATGATGTATGGGCTGAAAAACCAGTTTCTGCTGAAGAAGTTGTTAAAACAATGAATGAAAATGTTGAAAAAGTAAAAAAATTGCTTGCAAATTTAATTCCAAAAATCCCAATAGAAAGAAAATGCAATTGTAATAAATACTTAGATGAAGCTGTATTATAAAAATTAATTTACTATTACAACTTTATTTTCGATAACCCCTATTTTTTCAATTTCAATTCTTACTATATCTCCATTTTTTAAAAGCTTTGGCTCTGGCTTCATAAATATTCCAACGCCCGCAGGTGTTCCTGTTGAAATTATATCTCCAGGCTCTAAAGTCATAACTTTACTTAGACTAGATATTATTTCAGGTATTTTTAAAAACATTTTATTAGTAGATGAATTTTGTCTAATCTCATTATTAACATATGTTAATATTTTTAAAGAATGAGGGTCGGTAATTTCATCCTTTGTTACAATCCAAGGGCCACAAGGAGCAAAAGTATCAAAACTTTTTCCTCTAGTCCATTGTTTATCACTAAATTGTATATCTCTAGCAGAAACATCATTCATTATCATATATCCAAATACATAATCCATTGCTTTTTCAATTGGTATATTCTTTCCTTTCTTACCTATTATAACTGCTAATTCTCCTTCATAATCAAGTTGTTTAACAAAACTCGGACAAATTATATTATCATATGGTCCAGTTATAGAAGTTCTTGGTTTAAAGAAAATAATCGGTTCTTTTGGTACTGAAACGTTTTGCTCTTCTGCATGGTCTATATAATTTAATCCTAAACATATTATTTTTGGTGGATTTGGTATAGGAGCTAATAATTTTACTTTTTCTATTGGATAACCATATTTCAAAAATTTTTCTTTTATGAGCTTTTTTTCAATTTTTTCAAGAACTTTCTCATTTGAAATAAAATTTAAAATTTCTTTATTAATTTTTATATTTAAAATTTTGCTTACTTTAGCAAAATCTATTACTATATTGTTTAAGACAAATCCATAAAATTCTTTATTCTTAAAATAAAATCTAACAATTTTCATATTTAATATCTTAATTAATTATCCATTATCTTTTTTTATGATAATTATTATTTGTTGTAATAAGTTGTAAAGCAGTATCTCTAATAGCTTCAGCAATTGTTGGATGTGCATGAAACGTCTCGACTATTTCTCTTGGAGATACGCCATATTTAATAGCTAATGTAGCTTCTCCTGCAACTTCTGTAACAAGTGGCCCAAGCATATGTATTCCAATTATTTTTCCAGTATCAGTATTTACTAATGTAACTATTTTTATCATTCCTTCAGTTTCACCCATACCTAATGCTCTTGTATTTGAAACAATCTGTGTAGTAACTGTTTTAACATTTATACCCATCTCTCTAGCTTGTTTTTCACTTAATCCGACAGAAGCTAATTCTGGTATTGTAAATATACATCGTGGCACGCTTGCATAATCCATTTTAATTTTTTCTCCGAGAATATTCCTAACAGCTATTTCACCTTCTATCATAGCTGTATGAGCTAAAAGATACTTGCCAATAACATCTCCTACAGCATATATATTTGGAATATTTGTACGCAAATATTCATCCACAATAATTCCTTTATTATTTACATTTATTCCGATATTTTCTAATCCTAAATTTTCTACATTAGGTTTTCTACCAGTAGCTATTATAACTTTTTCAACTTCTATTGTTTTTTCTTCTCCATTATAATTAAAATATACTTTTTTAGTATTATTTTTAGATTCTATTTTCTTTACTGAAGCTGAAGTAAATATATTTATTCCTTTCATTTCAAGTGAAAGCTTTAAAGCCTCAGTAAGTTCGGAATCTTCAGTTGGAATAATATTTGGCATTAACTCTATTAAATTAACTTCTGATCCAAAAGCATTTAAAGCTGTTGCTAATTCTGTTCCAATTGCACCTGCTCCAATTATGCAAACGCTACTTGGTAAATCTTCTAATTTAAAGAAATTTTCTGAATAAATTATATCATCTTCATTCGATCCAGGTAAAGATAGAATAGCAGGTCTAGAACCAGTTGCTAAAATAATATTTTTTGCATTTATAACTTCTTTTTTCCCATTATTAATTATTTCAACTTCATTTTTAGATTTTAATCTGCCTATTCCATTATAGATTTTAACATCTAAATTTTCAAGAATATCTTTTATTGCAGATGAAACTCTTTCGCTTATTCTACGAGTTCTTTCCATTACTTTTTTAAAGTCTACTGAAAAATTATCTATTTCTATACCATATTCTAAACTTCTTTGAAGCCTATAAACTAATTCTGCTGAAAACATCATCGCTTTAGTTGGTACACAACCAACATTTACACATATTCCACCTATTTTCTCTTTTTCTATTAAAGCAATTTTTAATCCTTTTTTTGCAGCAAATTTAGCAGCTGAATATCCTCCAGGCCCTCCTCCTATAATTGCTACATCAAAAGTTCTGATAGACATTTTATACACCTTTTTTGAATTAAAAGCAAAAAGGCTTTAATTTAAATTTTTAATAGAGATGCATTAAATCAAATAATTTTTAAAAAATTATGTTATAAAATTTAAGTAAAAAATAAAGTAAATTATTAATAGTTAGTTAATATTTCTTTTTTTAATAGATTTGTTGCTAATAGAAGAGAAATTGCTTGAAAAAGCTTGTAGAATAATAATTAAAAAAATAGTTAGTGGAGAAGCTAAAACAATAGATGAAATAAATAAATTAAAAATTGAAGTAGCTTCTCAATTAAAGCTAAAAAATATACCTTCTAATGCAGATATTTTAGCTTATATGAATAATGAAGAGAAAGAAGCTTTTGGTAATTTGCTTATTAGGAAAAAAACTAGGATTATTTCAGGAGTTACAGTTATAGCAGTGATGACTAAGCCATATAAATGTCCTCATGGAAAATGTATATATTGCCCTGGTGGAATAGAGCAAGGTACACCTCAAAGCTATACTGGTTTTGAACCAGCTGCTATGAGAGGATGGCAATATAATTATGATCCTTATTTACAAGTTTCTAATAGAATAAAACAATATGAAGCTATTGGACATAAAGTTGATAAAATCGAATTAATAATAATGGGAGGAACTTTTCCAGCAACTCCATTAGAATATCAAAGATATTTTATTAAAAATTGTATAGATGCTATAACTGGTTATAATTCAGAAAATTTAAATGAAGCAATAAGAATAGCTGAATCTTCTAAAAGAAGAATTTCAGGAATTACTGTTGAAACAAGACCTGATTGGGCAAAATTAAACCATCTTAATGAATTGCTTGAAATGGGTGTTACACGTATAGAATTAGGAGTTCAAGCTTTAAGTGATGAAATATATGAAATTATTGAAAGAAAACATAGTGTGCAAGATGTTATAGAAGCTACTGAAATAGCAAAAGATTTAGGTTTTAAAGTTGCTTATCATTTAATGCCAAATCTTCCAGGATCATCGATTGAAAAAGATATTGAAATGTTTAAAGAATGCTTTAATAATCAATCTTTTAGGCCGGATATGCTAAAAATATATCCTACATTAGTAATTGAAGGCACAAAACTTTATGAATGGTGGAAAGAAGGGAAATATAAACCATATTCTGAAGAAGAATTAATTAATTTATTAATAGAATGGCTTAAAATGACTCCTAGATATGTTAGAATACTTAGACTTCAAAGAGATGTGCCTTCTCAACTTATAATTGCTGGAATAAAGAAAAGTAATTTAAGAGAAATAGTAGAGAAAAAAATGAAAGAAAAAGGTTTTGAATGTAAATGTATAAGATGCAGAGAAGTTGGTCATAAATTTTTAAAAGAAGGGATTATTCCTGATTTTGAAAATATAAAATTAATAAAAATGATTTATGATTCTTCTAATGGAATAGATATATTTTTATCTTTTGAGGATATTAAAAATGATATATTAATAGGATTTTTAAGATTAAGATATCCTTCAAAATTTTTAAGAAAAGAATTAGAAAATTCTACTATTGTAAGAGAAATTCATGTTTATGGAAGTATGGTTCCAGTTGGTGAAAAATTGAAAAATAAAGATGCTTGGCAACATTTAGGTTTTGGATCAAAATTATTAAATGAAGCTGAGAAAATTTCAAAAGAAGAATTTAATGCTAAAAAAATTGTCGTAATTAGTGGTATTGGAGTAAAAGAATATTTCTTAAAGAAAGGGTACATTAAAGATGGTCCATATGTTAGTAAAAAACTATAATTTAAAAAAATTAGGAAATTTAATTGAAAAAGATTTATTAGAAATATTACTTGCATCTTTTATAATATTTTTATTATCTGCTATTATACATTGTCCATTCATAGAACCAAATTATTATTCTGATATAGTAAGCATTTGGTATAGGGAAGAAATTAGGAATGAAGGAATACCATATTTTCAAGTTAAATTTGAATATCCACAATTAGCTGGTTTAATTACATATATTTCTGTTATCTTTGGGAAGGGTCTTTTTAAATATTATTTATTAATGTGTCTTCATTTATTATTCTTCACAATAGGTTCAGTTTTCTTAACTTATAAAATAATCAAATTGAAAAATTATGAAATGAATAGAATTTATAGATATTTCTTACTTACTCCATCAATGCTTATATTCTTAGTTTATAATTATGATATACTAGTTGTTTTCTTTGTATTATTAGCGATCTTCTTTTATTTTAAAGAAAAATTTTCTTTAGCTGGTTTTTCTATTGGATTTGGAATAATTTCTAAATTAGCGCCAGTATTTTTAATCCCAATATTTTTATTAGAAATAAAAGACTTTAGAAAAAAATTATCATTTCTTATTCCTGCAATAATCGTTCCATTCATAGCAAATTTATTACCAGCTATTTATAATTATCCTATATGGTTTGAAACATATAAACATCATATGGAATGGGGTTTAGAAAATAGTTGGCTTGTTTTTTTATTTATAAATCCATCTTCTTGGAATACTGCTAAGCTTTTAAGTGAGCTATTATTAATTTATGGAGCTTTTAAAGTATATGTTTGGAAAGAAGAAAATATTATTGAAAAATGTTTTGCTATGCTATCTGTTTTTCTTTTAGCAAATTATGTTTATACTCCTCAAATGAATATATGGCTTTTACCATTTTTTGTTTTTAGTAATAAAGATTTTTATCTTTTTTATCCATTTGAATTATTAAATGCATGCATCATACTTTTCTGGTTTATAACACCAAACCCAACTCAAGCTTTTTCAACTACACAATATTTTGCAACTACACGCTCTACTCTTTTATTTATAATTTTACTTAATAGAATAAGTTTATCTAAAACGATTATTAATAAATTATTAAGAGGAAAAGGAGATGTTTATTCTTAAAGAAAAATTTTTGAAATATACTTCTAATTTTAAAGAATATTTAGAAAAAAATTTCATTAATCAACTTCATTTTCTTATACCAATAATATTTCTTATTTTTAAACTTATAATAATTAATACTCCTGATAGTTTCATTTTTGATGAAGCACATTATATTCCAGCTGTTCGTAAAATGCTTTCAGGAGAAGCAGCAAATAATGAACATCCTCCATTAGCTAAAGCTCTTATGATGTTTGGAATAATGTTTTTTGGAGATAATCCATTTGGATGGCGTATTTTCATAGTAATTTTAAGCGTATTTTCAATATATTTAATATATAAAATAGCATTTGAATTAACTAATGATAAGATAATTTCTATTTCAGCTTCATATTTATTTGCAACAGATGTTATGGCTTTTAATATAGGTTCAATGGCTATACTTGATGCTCCAACTTTAACTTTTGCTCTTTTAGGTTTTTTCTTATTTTTAAGAAAAAAATATTCTTTAAGTGCCATAGCTTTTGGATTAAGCTTTTTATGTAAAATAACATCAATTTTCATTATTGCAAGCATATTGTTATTCTTTTTTTTAAAAAAATTCTATGAAAAAAGGAATATTTTTGAAACATTAAATGAATGGTTTAATGTTTTTGAGAAAATATTTATAATAGCTCTTATTGTTAGTATAATTGGATTAGCAATTTATGATGTAAATTATAAAGCTTTTACAACACCATTTGAACACATAGATTTTATGTTAAATTATCACTCGTCTTTAACATTTAATAAAACACAAAGTGCTGAAGTTGTTTTTCCTCATCAATGGATTACAGTTTTCCCACCTGCACCATATTATGTAGTTACAGTTCAAGAAAAAGTTGGCGAAGTAATTATTAGAACGTATCATACTGTAGCATATTATGGAGTTTATAGTCCAACTTGGTGGACAATATGGATTATGTTTCCTGCATCAATCTATGAAATGTTATATTGTTTAAAAAAGAAATGCGAAAAAGAGCTTGATGTACCATTATTTGTTTTTTCATGGATTTTTTTAAATTTCCTTCCATATATCCCTATGGCATATCTTCTTCATAGATGGGTTTATTCATTTTACTTTTACATAGTTATCCCTTCATTATGTATAGCAACTCCATACTATTTAATTAAAGGAGATAAATCTAAAACTTCTTTATTAATGCTTATTACAATGCAATCATTCTGGTTTTTCTATTGGTTTCCTGTAAAATCAAAATTTCATATAGATTTATTAAGTATGCTTGGTCTCCCTACATAACTATAAATTTTTCAAGAAATTATATTTTCATTAGATTAAAAGATTAAATCCATTCTCTTTTTAAAATATTTTTTTACTATTATTCATATAAAATGAAATCTAAAATCTTAGTTTGATAAAGTTCTTCTTTTAATAATGTGCTTGCTTCACACCATTTTTTAAGGGGGATTTTTAATATTGAAGAAGTATAGTTTAATGCATCTTTTAAATTATTAAAATTAATAGGTTTATTTTTTAATGATGCTCTAACACTTTCTCTTACATTCCAAACACCAATTGGTAAAATATATTCAGGATAAATTTCTCTAAAAATTATAACTCCTGCTTGTTTTCTCATTTCATAAAGCTTTTCACTTACTGCAAGTCTTGCAGCATAATAGCATCCACCAATTTCTGCATATGTTGTTCTACCTGGAAAATATTCATAATCTCCATATATTACTACATTTTTATATGGATTCCAAAATGTTCCAGGCCACCATGCTTCCATAGATTCATATTTCCATTTTGTAGGAATCATTAATATAACAAATTTATTCCCAATATTATTAAAAGAATATACTTGATAATCGTTAATTATAGGGAAATTTTTTATTTCTCTTATTAAATTATTTGATATTATACTATCAACAGCTGTTATACTCCATCTTGTAGGAACAAATCTTCTATTTTTCTTTAAACCAAAACATCCACTACTAAAAGCTCTTTGAATAGCTGAGATATTTACATTAGAAAAATATGACATCATAACAGCTTCTTCAGCTTTCATATCATAATCATAATATGCTTTTTCTATTATTTTATTTGTTTTATAATTTCCAATTTTTAATGATTTAATAGGAGCTGATGGACCAAAAGGTTCAAATTCACTACTTAAAACTATAGCTCCAATAGGTTTCTTCTCAAAGAATATTTCAGTATTTGTTGAAGATGATGAAAGACTAAGCTCTTGTATCATTAAGGAAACTTTATCTAAATCTTTCGATGGAGAATGTACATCGATTAAATATTTTCCTCTAATAAGTTGTAAACGCATATCTATTATTTCATCAATTTTTTTACCAATCCATTTTTCTGGAGTTGAGAATATTCTAGTATCTCCAATTATTGGTGGAACTAATGGTCCAATGTATACTTTCGGATAACCTGCTCTTCCAATAAAAATATCTGGAGGAGCACTTCCTTCAAGAAAATTTTCTATATTAAGAACTTTAGTTTTTATAAAAGAATATAGTTTAACTATTACAGGGCATCTAGTTTTACCACATAAAAGTTTCGACCCTCTACATACAATGCATAGATAATCTTTTTTTACTATTCTTAAATCTTTATTTATATTAAGATCAAATAAAACTTTATTATTTTCTAAAATATTTGAAATCCATTTATTAAATGCCTTAACCATCTTTTTATTCTATTTTAAAAATAATTAAAGATACTATTATGTTTTTCTCCATTCTTCCATTTTTTCATCATATTCTTCTCTATCCATAATTTTTCTAGCAGGAATACCAGATACAACGATATTTGGAGGTATATTCTTTGTAACTATAGATCCAGCTGCTATAACAGAATTCTTACCTATTTCTATACCTGAAATAAGAATCGAATTAGCTCCAATAATAGAATTATCGCCTATAGTAACTCCTTTCAATTTCCCACTTGGAGGATATTTATCGTTTGTTACACAAACATATGGAGCTATGAAAACATTATTTCCAATAATTGATAAATGTGGTAAATATACACCAGATTGAATATTTGCATTTTTTCCAATTTTTACACTTCCATCTAATATTGTATACGATCCAATCTTACTATTTTCTCCAATTTCTGAATTGCTACGAATTAATGTATTATGTCCAATTTCAACATTGTCGTATATTTTAACATTTTCATATATAATCGAATTGCTTCTTATAATGCAATTTTTACCTATTCTTGATCCATTACTAATTTCATCAAGATCTTTTATTTCTAATTTTTTATTTTCCATTATTTTAATTATTTTATCTTTAGATGGATAACCAATTAATACATTTAATCCAATTAAAGTATTATTTTCTATCATTGTTGGACCTAATATTATTACATTTCCTTCAAAAGAAGCCTTAATAACAGCTTTTTTCGAAATGAACATTTTTACTCACTCACTAATAGTGCTATAAATAAAAGACTCTAAGAATTTATATTTTTATAAATTACTAAAAATTTTAAGTTAATGATTTTTTAAACAAGGTTTTTCCCTTTATCAGTTAATGAATAATATTCTCTTCTCCTTCCAAGAATACTCCTTGACATAGTTTTCTTTATATACCCTTTTTCAATCAATTCTGATAAATGTTGATAAATAGTAGGTATCTTTATATTTAAATCATATTTTTCTCTTAATTCTTTCCAAATTTGATAACCATACATTTCTTTTTCAGATAATAATTTTAAAATTGCCATTTTTGTATTACCCAATCTTATTTTTCCACTTAATTCTTCTATTAAAGAACCTAAGTTTGATTCTTTAAGTGCAATTTCTTTCATTATTCTAGGATCTTTAAGACCACTTCCAGTTATAACACAAACAACTTTTGAATTTTTCTCTATTTCTCCATCTTTCCTTAATTTTATTAATCCTGCTAATGTTAAACTAGCAGCAGGTTCAGCTAATATTCCTTCTTTTCTAGCTAAAATCATTGTTGCATTAAATATTTCATCTTCACTTACTGAAATAGCATATCCATTTGTTTCTCTTATTGCTTTTAATGCTGCATTTCCAAATTTTGGATTAATTACATTAAGATCAAATATCCTAGTTCTAGGTTCATTTTCAATTTCAATATAATCTAAACCTTTTTCAAAAGCTTTAACTATTGGTGCACATCCTTCTGGTTGTACTCCAATAATCTTCATTTTATTAATTTTAGATTTTATTAAATTTTTTAATTCAATTAGCATTTTAAATGTTGAATATACTAAGCCTCCTTCTCCCATTGGAAGTATGATATAATCTGGTAAATTTTGATTAAGCTGAAAGAATATTTCTAACATTATAGTTTTTTTAGCTTCATTTATTATAGGATTATACTCTATAGCTATAGCTGTATCTCCCTTTTTTATTAATTCTTCTTTAAAATTTTTTATAATATTTACTTCTGCTCCATATGCTATCATTTGATAAAGCTTTCCAAGATCAATACCAGGCTTTATATAAACTTGCATTTTTAATCCAGCTTTAGATGAATATGCAGATAATGAAGCACCAAGATTTCCTGTAGAATATGTTATTATATTTTTATATCCTAAACTTGAGATTATTGATATAAATAATGCTGAACTCCTATCTAAATAAGATCCTGTTGGTTCTATTGTTTCATCTTTAAACCAAACTTCATCCACTTTTATATCTTTTTTAATCCATACGCTTTTATGTAAATTTGTATTAGCTTCTCCTAAAGAAAATCTGAATTTCTTATCTACATTTGGTAATATATTTGCATACTTCCATATTCCAACTTCATTTTTTAATGGTTTTAAAAAATTAAGTTTACTCATTTCTATAGAAAGGCCGCTTCCACATTTTTCACAAAGCTCTTTATTAATATCAAAATTATAAATCGTATTGCAATATGTACATTTTAATATAATATTTTTCATAATCCATATCTAGTTATAGATCTATATATAGGCTAATACTTATATATTACTAAAAATAAAATAAATTAAAGCTATGATGAAAAATTTTAAGATTATAGCAATAATTTTAACAATTATCTCTTCTTTCATAATATTAATAGCTGGGTTTATAGAAGGATTAAACATATTAGAAAATTTTGGAATAAAAAATATTTTTTCAGAAATAACTATAGGTAGCAATGAAAAAATTATAATAGCTTTTTGTCTTCTATTTCCATTTAGTAGCTTTTTATTAATTTTATTTAATATTTCACAATTTATTAAAGGCAATTTTTTAAATGGAAGTGTATATTCTATTATTGGAGGAATTATAGCATTAATAGGAATTATAGTTCCATTAATTTTTGGTTTTCAAATAAATTTCTTTAATATAGGCTTAATTTTATTAGCAAGTATTATTTTATTTTCTTTAGGTTATAAAGGATTTATTGAAACTAAAAAGGCATTCATACCTAGGCCTTTATTAACAAATTTGGAAATATCATTTATTGCTTCTTTATCAGCTTTAACAGCAATATTAACTGCATATGTTGGTGCTATGTTCCCTTCACCTACTGGAGGATACACACATGTGGGTGATACAATAATATTTTTAGCAGGTATTTTATTTGGCTCAAAAATTGGTGGGCTTGTTGGAATAATTGGAAGCTTAGTTGCTGATTTTATTGTAGGTTATCCTAGATGGTTTGTTTCAATTCCAGCACATGGATTTGAAGGAATAATAGCTGGATTTGGAAAAAATAAGAATATAGTATTTAAAATAATATTTTGTTTTCTAGGTGGATTAATAATGGCTTCAACATATTTTTATGTTAACATATTTATTAAAGGTTATCCTGCAGCAATAATATCATTCATAAGAGATTTATTTGGACAAGCTTTAATCTCTCTTATATTAGCTATCCCAATAAGTAAAATATTAGAAAAAGTTATAAAATTTTCAATATAGATACAATTCTTTAGAAGTTCTTTTTATTCTAAAACGAATAAAAACACTAATTAATATTATAATTGATAAAATTATAAGCATTGTTATAACTATTATTAAGTAAATATTTAATTTATCTTCTTTCTTAATAGTATAAGTACTAAAAGTTTCTGTACTAATAGTCTCATAAGTAGTAACATTCATCCATGGAAGGCTATATTTTGGAAAAGCATCAATTTCACTTTTTATAGATTTTCCATCAGGAATAACTAAATAATTTATATAAAAATATAGATTTTTATCTTCAACTATTTTTTTAAATTCCCTAGTTTCTTTAACATAATCTATTGAATAATAATTCCTTAAATACATTATTTCTTGAATAGCTACAGCTGAATATTTTATAGCTGTTAATGGATCTTTTTTACCTAAGCCATAATATCCCCATGTTAAATCTACTGGAAGCCAACCCCAAGGAGGAATATAAACCATTGCCCATCCATGCCATCCAACATATCCATAATAATAATTCAAATGACCATTCCAAGCAACTTCAGAATCTTTATACTTCTCTTTATATAGAATTATCCCTCCTGCTTGTAAATAAGCAGGAATTCCAATAGCTCTACATAATAATATTAATAAATTAGCTTGATCATCACAATCTCCAATTCCTTTAGTCTTTTTCTCTATATTTTCTAAAGTGATTGTTTCATTTGGATATTTTGGTAATTCACTTCCATCTTTAGGATACTCAACATTTTTTCCAATCCAATCAATAAAAGAACATACTATTTTTAATACATTTTCATTATTTCCTTTAAGCTCTTCAGCTTTTTTTATTAAATATTCCCAATTAGTATCATTATATTTCCATATTCCTATAGGAGCAGTCGTTTTAGAAAACAATTTAAGTTTATAATAAGTGTTTTTTATATCTGAAAGACTTCCAGATTTTTCATAAGAAAGGTCTTCAGGTACTGAAAAAGAATCATAGATTTCAATTTTTTGAGTTACATAATATTTAATATAACTTTTAGGAGGCAACTCACTAGGGATATCAAGTTCTATCATAGGCATTTCATCTTCATCATAGAAAAAATTAATAACTTTATGACTAGCATTTATTAAAAAGCTTTTTTGAATAGAAGTATTCATTAATAATTCATAGCATCTATCACTTTGATTAAGTTTTATATAATCATTTCCAGCATTTGCTATAATTCCTTCTTCATAAAAATAATATACTCTAGGTATTGAAAATGATAAATTATTAGAAAAATTTGGATAAATTAAAGTGACAGAATTATTAAGAAAAATTATAATTATTATTAACATAAATGAGAATACATTTTTTTTATGATTTGCCATAATTATTTTCAATTTAAGAAAGCTAAAGCAATATATATTGTTTTAATCTTTTCTTTTACATATATTTTGCAATTCTTTGCTTTTGAGCACTTCTGAAATTAAATTTGTATATTCTTAGAAGAAGTACTATTTTAATTTTGTTCTAAGAAATAGATATATAAGGTGCATTAAATTTATAATATTGAAAAATGATAAATAAAAAGAATTTAATAATCATAATTATTATAATTGGGCTTGCAATTTTGACTTTTAGCATATGCTTCTTTTCTATTAGGAAAATTCCCAAAGAAGAATTAGAATGGAAACAAACAATTCAATTATTGGAAAATTCAAAAAAGCTTGAAATAGAACATTATGTGACAGGTGAAGAAGCTTTTATTAATAAAAGCAATTTTTTATTTAATGAAATTATTAATTTTATTAAATCTTCTACTATAAGAAGAATTACAAGTAAAACAATAACGATAGGAAATGTAACTACTTATGTAACAATTCCATATCCATATGGTTATTTCCTAACATTTGAATTAGAAGATGAAAATAAAATTAAATTCAATTTAGTTGGTAATACTCTTTGGTTTGAAACCGAATCAGCAATTTATGAAATTGAAGTAAATTCAAATCTTGAAAAGATTATTGAAGAAATTTTATTTAAAGAGAGTACTGGTGTTATTAAGCATGAAGCTTATAATGAAGGATTAAAGCTTATAGTTTCTTTAAGCTCTAATAAAATAAAGAAAGGAGATGTTTTAATAATAAATGCAACATTGTTAAATATTAATAATGCAGAAAATATAACTTTTGCAGCTTGTTATGGTGGAATAAAAATAAACATATTTGATAAATATGGCAATATAGTTTATGGTATAGCGATGATAGCACCAGGACCAACTGCTCCATTTCCTATATTTAAACAAGGAGAGAAAATAAATCATGTATTAAAATGGGATACATCTAAGGATATTTTAAATGGCAATAATTCTCCATCCGCTGGAAATTACTATATAGAAATTGAAGCATATGTAACAAATTTAGAAACAAAATCTAAAATAATATTAAGAATAGAGAAAATAGAAATAAAATTAAATTTTTAAAGCTTTTTTGGAAGAGAAATATTTTTTGAACTTTTAACAGATGGATGATTTGGATCAACTAAAATAACTTCGTACCAAGCATATTTAGCATCTCTAAATATTTCATAAGCTCCTAAAACATGCATATTAACATATTTTTTAGAAACTCTATTTATAGCTTCTTCTTTTAATGATACATTGACTTTATGTTTTACAACACCTAAAGCTTTTGGTCTTCTGCCAGACCTTGGTCTAGGTTTACTAAAACCTCCTTTTCTTACTCTTACTCTTAATACAATAAAACCTTGCTTAGCTTTATAACCTAAACTTCTAGCTCTATCTAATCTTAAAGGTCTATCTACTCTTACGATAGATTTTTCTTTTCTCCATTCTATTGCTCTTTTCCTTAAATTTTTTATTAATTCCTCATTTTTCTCTCTCCAAATTTTTCTCATTAAAGAATAAGCTGAAACCATACGCATCACTAATAATTTTTTTAAATAAAATTAATTAGCTTATTTAAAAATGTTATAATTTTAAGATAAATTCCATTTTTAAAATTTAAAAAATATTTCTAAAATATCTCCATATAAAATACTAATAATATATCCAAATAATATAAAAACAATTAATGGAGGACAAGGAGAAATCCATTCACCTTCATTTTCTATAGGTTCAACATCGAGTTTTAATAAAGGAGTAAAAAAGAATTTTCTTTTTTCACCAAAACCATTTTCTATTGGAATTGCAAGTCTTTTCTTAATACCTTTAGTTTTATATCCAATGAATAATGCAATAATTTTTCTATACAATTTTTCCTCTTCAAATCCTTTAAATATTTTTTCTTTATTTAAAATTCTATATAAATTGTAAATAAATAAGAATATAGGAATTATTAAAAATGCTACAAAGGTATTCGTTAAAACTATTATTGAATTAAATGGATGAATTATATTTTTATTTAAATTTATTGGATCTAAGATAGATATTGAAATTAATGCTTTTGAGTCTGCTCCTCCAACAAATTTTAAATAAATTATTATTGAAACAATTATTGTAATAATAATTGAAATAACATAAAGCATTAAATAAGAAATATCAATATATTTTAAAAAGAATTCAATTAAAGTTATTACTATTCCAAGTGGAGAAAAAATCATCCAAATTCTATCATCTATTTCTCTTGTTTTAAAATCTTCATAAGAAGAAATCATTAGCATAATTAAACATAGTATTTTTCTTAATAATAAAACATAATTTATCCCTTATATTCTTCATTTAAAATTTTCCAAATCTTAATAAGAAGTTTTATATGGAATTTTAGCTTTTGATGATAATTCTTGAGGAGGAGCATTTATTATATTTCTTAATAATCTTTCAGTATATTTTCCTCCAATAAATGGAATAAGAAGCTACTATATTTAATTGTTGTTGATAAATATCGTTTGCTATTCTTTTTTGTTTAATTAAATGAAAATTATCAATTTTATAATATTTTCCATGTTTATAAATAATCTCTAAAATATTTGCTGACTCTTCTATACTATTTGAATAAACAATTTTAAAATTTATAAGATAATGCTAAGCTTAATAATGTTCCATAAATTGAATTCTTATTCTTAATATATTCAATTTCATTATTTAAATTTTCTTCAATTAATAATATTGCTTTAGAAGTATAAGAAGTTATCTTATCTGCTTGTTGAAATATTCTTCCATCAAAAACAGAAGCTATAAAATCTTTACTTGTTTTTCTTTCAATTATAATATCTCCAATAATATAGTCTCCTATTTCTAAATTTTTAAATAATATTGGAATCCCTTTCTCTTTTAAAATATTTGGAACTACACTATCTTTTTCTTCTATTCTAATTTCTTTTATTTCTCTTTTTATATTCTTTAATTTTTCTTCTTTAAAATATGGCTTTAATGAAACAATTAATAAAGTAATGATGTAACTACAGATAATTTTCCTCTTGTTACTTTCAAATCTTCAATTAACCCTTTTTCATAATTATCCGTAAAGCTTCAATAATACAATTAATATATTCAAATAACCATTTAATAATGCTAGGTATTTCTTTAATAATTTTCAAAATATGAAATTCTAAATAGAATAATTTCTTTACTATTATATTCCATAAAGTTACAATCGTACAATTACATAATAAATTATATAATAGATAAAAGAGAAGCATATACATTGTTATAGTCATAAATTTAACATTAGGAAAGAAATAAAAATATATCAAATATATTAATAAGTATAAGAGAAAAAGTGAAAAAGATACAATAAATATATAACGTATATATTGAGATAAAATTTTCTTAATTCTCTCATAATAGAAAGCATATATTATTCCTATTGCTAAACTTAATGATATAGAAGCTGCAAAAAGTAAATATGAAAAATTACTAAAAGTTAAATCAAATGGAGGTAGGACTCCTATTCTTGGAAGAAAGAAATATCCAGTTAGCATTGAAATTGCAGATGTTACATATAAAGCAAGATAAGATGATATCATTCCATTAAATCCTCCTATCAATACTTTTGATATTGTAGAAATTTTTATATTCATTTTAATCCATGCATCAAAATTCTTAGAATATTCGTGGAATTCTTGAAATATTTTTAATTTATTTTCTTCAAATAATTCTTTAATATATTCTAAAACATTTAATTTTATTCCCTTTTTTATTTCTTTATCATTTTCTATTTTCTTTAATATTTTTTCAATTAAGAATTTCCCTTCCTTCAAATAATCTTCTCTTATCCAAAAATCTTTAATATTTTCTATACATTCTTCTTTATACACAAATTCTATTTTTTCTAATGGTTCAATATAAAAATGAACAATGTATTCTTTTAATAGTTTATATATATCATATCTTAAATTTTTAAATCTAAGAAAAATTGGAAATTTCATATATTCTTTATTCATTATAAAAACTAATTTTCCAAATTTTTTATCTTCCATAAAATATTTTATGACAGCTTCTTTTATTTCTTCTCTTCTTTCTTCACGAATTTCTTTAGCTTTTTCTCTTCCTTTCTTAGTTAAAGAATATAAGCTAAATATTCCAAATTCTTCTTTATTAATTAATGATTCTTCTAATAGATTTCTTAAACTTTCTGAAATCTCTTTATCAGATTTTTTAGTTTTATCACTTATATCTTTAAATTTTACAGATCTTATTCCTTTCTTTTCCTGTATTAATAAAAAAAGAAGCACATCCTTTTCTAATTGATTAAGATCATGCATGATTTTCTCAATAACTTACTTTTACTCTTCATATATATTAGTTTTAAACGATTTTGTCCAGAAATTTAAAATTAACAACTTACTTAAAGTTAAAATTCTACTTCTTATTTTTTATATTTAGTTTAAAAATAAATTGTGGTGGTTAAGCGAGAGCAATGAACCACCACCCAAGTAGGAGAGCAGCTCGAGAAGCTCCCTAATAAGGGAGGTCTCCTATGAGGGGTAGCATAAGCTCGAGTCTGCTTTCAGGTTTGCTTCCTTTTCCCTGAGGCAGAAAAAACAAAAAGGAAGATTGTTGTACTCAAGCTTTCCTAAAAGGGGCTAAAAATTTAGGAGGTTAATATGAAATTATCAAGAATAATTGAATTAGAAATGGAAGGAAATGAAGAAATTTTAAATTTTGCTGAAAAAGAATATAAAGGCGGAGGTTTCTATATTTCAGATATTCCAATTTTCTTTAAATATTCCATTAAGAAAAAGCGATTCTAAAGCTAAGAAAATAGTAATAATTTTACCAAGATCAATTTTTGGAAAAATAAGAATTTTAATATACTTAAGCAATTTTCAAGAAAATATAAAATCATTTTTTCATAACCTCCTAAAGAAGCTAAACCTTTTAGGAAGAATTATTATTACTATTTTGCTCCACCATATAGGAATGAATTTCCTATATGGGAGTGGAGCATTTGGTATGCTACCTACTGGGTTGGGAAGATTTGCTAACCCACGG
>CAZHGP010000001.1:112349-113983 GCA_964532175.1 uncultured Nitrososphaeria archaeon | reverse complement strand
ATTAAAAATTCTGGCATATTATGGATCTATTTTCTTCTCTTGCATATAATTTATAATGTTACCCATTATATTAGTTAATGAATTAATAAAATTTTTAATATTATTGTACAATTCTTTCGGTGCTAGATATATAATTATGAACTAAAATATTCCTTAAATTTATTGCATCTTTAAAATATTCACTTAAAATTTCATCTATTACCTTATTTTCTAATAATATTGTCCCAATTTCTTTATATGATTTTGGGATTCTCCATTTCATATACGCAATAATGGCTTCACTTACATCTATTGTATCCTCTATTGCTACTTGTAAGTTACGTTCACTTACATCTATTAAGTCTTCATTTTCTATGAATTGTTCCATACCAACGTTTGAAATTTTTTGTCGAACAGTTGCCTATAGAATATAATGAGATATCAACTAAGCTTAATGATCCGCACTATAAGCATTAAACAGAAATGTAGTTTTCTAATGCTCTTGAATTTTACAAAAGTAAGGAAGAGATTAAGAAGCGAGCAAAGTAAGTGAAACTTTAAAGCCATTTAAATTAGAAGAAGAGATAAATAAGCATGAAATCGATTAAAACCTTCTAAGTCATCTTAAAAACAATCCCTAGATTAAAATGCTTAAAAAGAAAGGATTAGAATGGCCTTTATATTTTATTAAAAAGAAGGAAAAAAATAAGAAAGAAGTTCATGAATTTTTAGCTAAATTATTTCCTTACGTATTTTCAAAAGTTTAGTTTAGATAATTTTTCTATAATCTGTTTCTTAATTTCTTCGTTAAGTTCTGTTATCATGAAAGTTCCTCTCCAAGAGTGTAGGAACCTTTTATCTTTGATTGTCGGTAATATTGATTCTCTAAGTTTTTCTCTAAATACTTCTGGATAAGGCATTATTTCTTTAACCCTTTCTTTTAATCGTTTAGGTAATCCATTCTTCCATACAAGAGTTGCTATATCTCTAGCATCGCTTGCTCTACCTGAAACTACCTTAAGAATAAAATAGTCAAGATAACTTGGAACTCTTACTTCAATTTCTCTATCAGCTACTTTAATCCTTGTCTTCAAAGAGTTTAAAACAAATTTCTCATCGATCATTATTCTATCCTTTTTTGCTCTTCCAGTTACTTCTCCTTCCATAAAATCTAATGAAATCCTAATAATTCTTCTAACTTTTATTAGCTTAATACATCTCATATATCCTGAAGAATTCTTCTTCTCAAAAATTTCAATTAAAACTTCTTTACTTAACCATTCCTTTATTTTATCTAAATTCCAATTCTCTTTTTTTAATACAAAGTCACAATCTCTAGTCGACCTAACAAAAGGGATGAATGCCCTTAGCCCATATCCTCCTATTAGAATTAACTTAAGATCCTCAAAACAATTTGATTTCTCGGATAGGAATTTTATTATTCTAGCAATTTCTTCTTCTCACGATTTCAATATATCTAGCCAAGCTCGACAACTCTTTCAGTAGCTTCTTCTATCTCACGCTTAATGTATTTATCTTTTAACATTGATTTCTGGACTTTAAAAACCTCTTTGCCAATCAATTCATTAATTAAGCTACAACCATACTTTAAAGCTTGCCTTATCCTGATATCTGTTCTCTCAATTCTCTTCCAA
>CAZHGP010000001.1:0-112249 GCA_964532175.1 uncultured Nitrososphaeria archaeon | reverse complement strand
ACCATACTTTAAAGCTTGCCTTATCCTGATATCTGTTCTCTCAATTCTCTTCCAATGGCTTCTTTTCATTAAATCTTCTAATCTTATTTTATCTCTATTTAAGTATAATGTTGCAAAAGCATCCATAAAAGCCCATCTTTTCATACATTCAATTATTGTTTCATCTATATCCTCAATAAACAACTTGCCTACTTTTCTATAGCTTATTGGTTTAGGTAAATACTCTACTTGAAATCTCCATCCTCTTTTCTTAGCAAACTCCTCTAAAGCTTTACCATAGGATTTGTTAGAAACTTTTAATGAATAGGTATCTCTATGAACAAAATCATTATTCCATAAGGAGGCAGATGTTTGACATGAAATTATTTTAAACCCTTTATCCTTCTCTAAAAAATCCCAAGGATCTTTAATCTTGTCCGGAATCCAGTACCAACCCCATTTAACCCTTTCTATCAATCCGCCTTTTGCTAATTTATTCAAGTACTCTTTAGCATTAGGTTCAATCTTTTCTATATCTTTAACCTTAACTAAGCAGCCAGCATACTTTTTCCTTAACTTTTCGTTAAAATACTCTAAGTATTTTGCCACTCCACTCACCTTAATTATTATTTATAAGGCATTATTTAAAAGTTCACCTTTTAATATTTTTTGGCAAAAAATTACTAATCTTAAGAAGTTTTTAATTAAGTTTTTGCTTTATTCTATTCATGCTCTTAATTGAAAGATCTATAGAAAAAGTATTAATTTGAATTGCTTGAAAACATATTCAGAATTCTTAAAAATTGAAATCCTTTAAAGCCATTATAACTTATCGCTCTTCTTTACTTAATTCTCTTCCAAGCTCTTTCTCTTTTAGCGATCTTAACTCAATCAAATTGATTCAAAACATTATGTTGAATAGTGTAATTAAAAATGAATGAAGAATAGATAAAAGAAGCAGTAAATCTAATATATGAGAAATAAAATATTTAAATTTTAATCTAAATATTATTTTTGTAAAACAATCGTCATTCCACCATATGGCGCTATTGTAACTTTTGCATCTTTTCCATGATATTCAAAAGAATCTTCCAATGCTTCTTCTATTGAATTTGCATAATTAACACCAAGCTCTTCAGCTTCATTCCTTTTATAATTATCTGAAACTAAAATAATTTTATTTCTTTTCAAAACTTTAGAATAGCAATAATCAAATGCTCCTCCAGAAGCTTCTATTATCCCTTCTTTTATTTGTTTAATAAGTTCTTCCGGCTCTATGTATGCAAGTTCTTTAAAAGCAAGCCTTTCTAAACGATTTCCTGGTCCATCTAAACATGGTGCTACTAAAATTATTGTTCCTCCTTCTTTTACTAATGGAATAGCAGAATATAATGCAAATGTAGCATGTCCAAAAGTTGCATCTCTTGGACATGAACCAAGTATTAAAATATCAGCTTTCTCATGAATTTTTACACCATAAATTTTTTCATATTCTTTAACACATTCTCTATGAGATTTTATAAAATCTCCACAAAATGCTTTAATAATACTTCTTCTTTCATTTAAAATAAGGTTTATGCTAAAATCCAATTTTGCTTTTCTTGCAATTTCTTCCATATCTTCTCTTATAGGATTTCCATTAGTAATTCCTACATTAACATTTGGTTCATTTACTAAACTATGATTATAATTAATCGTTTCTCTTCCTGAAACTCCTGGAGTAATAATCTTTGCACCTCCACCATAACCTGCAAGAGGATGAGGAACTACACTTCCAATAGAAATTCTAAAATCAGCATTCAAAACTTCTTCATTTATCCATATTGGAGTTCCTCTAGAAGTTTTTCCAATATAAGCAAGATTTTTATCACAATCATGTATTTTTAAAATATATTTTTCAAAAATATCCTTACCAATTTTTTCAATAATCTCTTTTTTAGAAGGTTTTCTATGAGTACCTCTAGCAATAATAAAAGATATATTTTCATTTTTCACATTTGCTTCTTTCATTTCTTTTAAAATAAATGGAATAACTTTATAAGCTGGAGTTGGCCTTGTCCAATCATCAATCAATATAACAATTTTAGATTTTTCATTACAAAATTCTTTAATTCTTTCACAACCTATAGGATTTAAAAGAGCATTCTTAATTTCATTTTCTTCTTCATTATAATTTGGATATTTTCGTAAAGGATGTTGAATATAATTTAAAATTCTCTCTTTTTCTATTTCAAATTCTTTTATAGATAAGCCATAAGGAATTGAAATTTTCATTTTCTCCATTTTCAAAAAAAAAAGATTTTAGAATCTTATATTTAAATTTGAAATAAAACACACTTATTGCAAATCAATATTTTTTATAATCAAAATTTTAAATATAAAAATTTCTAAATAAGAAAAGAGAAAACATGAAAGAAGAATATATTCAAATTTTTACAACTATAGAAAATAAAGAAGATGCTGAAAAAATAGCTAAATCATTAATAGAGAAAAGATTAGCTGGTTGTATTCAAATAATAGGACCAATATCAAGTATTTATTGGTGGAAAAACAAAATAGAAACTTCACAAGAATGGTTATGTATCATAAAAAGCAAGAAAAATCTTTATGAAGAAATTGAAAAATCAATTAAAGAAATTCATCCATATGAAATTCCAGAAATTATAGCTATGCCAATAATTTCAGGTAATAAAGATTATTTAAAATGGCTTGATAATGAACTTAAGAAAGAATAAATTCAAAAAAATAAATATCTCCAAAAATTTAAAAAAGGAGATAGTCAATATACAGAATTATAATTAAAGAGAAAGTTTAAATACTGCAATAAAGAATTTAAAAATAAAAAGAGGTAAAAAATTTGAAAAAATTCGCATTTTTCATATTATTAATAATTTCTATGAGTATTTTCTTAATGCCAATAGCATATGCAGACAATAATAAAGCTTCAGATGTAGAAATAACACCTAAGATTACTATTAAAGGTTCTAAAGGCAAAGGTAAACCTACTCCATTAATTGCAACTGGTATTTTAGGAACACTTCCGCCTTCTCCAGAAAAAAGATGGGCTATAATTATAGGAATTTCAGATTATGATGGAGAAGAAAATGACATTGAATATGCAGATGATGATGCTTTAGATATGCTTAATGTTTTAGTTAATGTATATGGATATTATCGAGACCATATACTATTATTAATATCTGATTATACAACAAATAATGCTACCAAGGAAGATATATTACGTGCTATTGATTGGCTAAGAAATAATGAAAAAGAAGGAGATGAAGTTATTTTCTTTTATAGCGGCCATGGTGCAAGAGGTAAAGCAAATGATGGAGATAAAGAAACTATTGATGAAGCTATAGTTCCTTATGAATGTACAGCTGAGAGTTTAATTTGGGATGGAGAATTAAAAGCATTATTTGCAAATTTTGATACCTCAAGAATAATTTTCATTTTTGACTCTTGTTACGCAGGCGGAATGACAGATTTAAAAGCTAATGGAAGAATTATTGTTATGGCATCTACTGAGAATGGATTATCGTATGAAAGTTCTACTCTAGGAAATGGAGTATTTACATACTATTTTGTTGATGAAGGAATGTTACAAGGCAAGGCAAATATTCATGATTACACTGAAGTAGAAGGAGATGAACCAGCAACAATAGAAGAAGCTTTTGATTATGCAAAAGCTAATGTTCCTTCCGTTGTACCACAAACTCCTACAATAAGTGATTCGTTTGAAAATGATTTACTTCCATAATTTAAATTATCTCCCTTTTTATTTTTTAATAAGAAGATTTTTGTTTATTCTTAATTATTTTTTCAATAAATTCGTATCCTTTATCTGTTAATCCATAAACAATTTTTGAATAAGTTGTGAAAAATATTACTGCAGTAAAAGCACTTTTTATTGCTATTAATCCATTTGATAAAAGCTTCTCTAATGCTTCATTTATTTCATAATAATCATATTCTTTATTAAATCTTTTCTTTAAATCATTCTTTAAATTTTCATTTATTATTTCCTTTTTTTCATATAATAAAATTAAAATATTTTCTTCTATTTCAGAAATTTCTTCTTTTTTGACTTCTCTAACTTCTTCAATTTCTTCTTTTAAAATTTCAATAGGAAATAATTTTTCAAATTTTTTATAATACTCAATTTCTTTTTCTTTTATTAAATCTTTTTTCTCTTCTAATATTTTTAATCCTTTATCTTTTATTTTATAAATTGTTTCTTCACTCAATAATCTACGTTTTTTAGTTTCAATTTCTATTAAATCATTCAAAATTAATTTGGAAATTGAAATACTTATTTCATTTTCATTAACATTAAGTTTTTCAGCTATGAGAGAAATTTTATTTAATCCTTCTGCAATATTTTTCAAAACAATTAAATCAAATGCTTCTATTTCTTCAATACTCAATTTTCTCTAAAAAAACATTACTTAACCAAGTATTAAAATTTTTGATTTTAAAAAATCATATAATTATTCCAATTCATTTTGCTATTAAAAAAAGGATAAAAAAGCTTTATTAAGAGCATCACATAAAAAAATTCATGGTTCTAGTTTTAGGTCATAGAGGATGTGCTGGTTTAGAACCTGAAAATACACTTAGAGCTTTTAAAAGAGCTTTAGAATTAGGAGTTGATATGATTGAATTTGATGTTAGAATGACTAAAGATAAAAAGCTTGTTGTTATTCATGATTCAAAAGTTGATAGAACTACGAATGGTAAAGGTTTTGTTAAAGATTATAATTTTAATGATTTAAGAAAATTAGATGCTGGATTAGGAGAAAAAATTCCATCTTTTGAAGAAGTAATAGATTTTTTAAAAGATAAAAAACCAATAATAGTAATCGAATTAAAAGAAGTTGAAGTAGCTAAAGATGTTATAAAGAAAATTAAAGAAGAAAAAATAGAAGATAAAGTAATTATAGTATCATTTTGGCATAATGTTTTAAGAAAAATAAAAGAAAATTATAAGAAAATAAATACTGGTGCTATATTTTCAGGAAGACCTGTTAATCCTATTTCAATAGCAAAATCAACAAAAACTAAATTGCTTTGTTTACGTTATGAATTTATAGATAAAGATATTATAAAACAATGTCATAAAAATGATATTAAAATTAATTCTTGGACTGTTAATGAAGAAATTGATATAATAAAAATGATAAAACTAAAAGTAGATATAATAAGTAGTGATTATCCAAATAGAGTAATAGAAATATTAAAAAAATATTTAAATTAAAAAATTATAAAAAAGAAAATTTTTAAATATGCAGTATCAAAAATTCAAATCCATAAATAAATTTTATTAGAAATAGGAAAACTTAAATTATAGAACAAAAAATAAATAAAGAAGAATTATGGTAAAGAAATTTAATGTTTTTATAACTGCACCAATTCATGAAGATGGTATTAAAATATTAGAAAAAGAAGCTAATGTTATTATTTCAAAAAAGCATCCAAGCATGCTTACTAATGAAGATATTATAAATAATGCAATAAATGCAGATGCTTTAATAGTTACTGGCAATGTAGAGAAAATTACTAAAGAAATTATTGAATCTTTACCAAAACTTAAAGTAATTGCTAGATATGGTGTAGGCTATGATAATGTTGATGTTCAAGTAGCTACAAAAAAGGGAATATATGTTACAATTGCACCAGTTCTTGAAGAAACTGTAGCAGATCATGCTTTTGCTCTATTACTTTGTTTAGCAAGAAAAATATGTAAAGCACATTACCATATGAAAAACAAAAAATGGGAATCTGATTTATTTATGGGAACAGATATTTATAATAAAACAATTGGTATCATTGGATTAGGAAGAATCGGAACTAAAGTTGCTGAAAGAGCAAAAGGTTTTAAAATGAAAATATTATACTATGATATAATAAGAAAAACAGAATTAGAAGAAAAATTAAATTTAGAATATAGAAATTTAGAAGATCTTCTTAAAGAATCAGATTTCATAATAATTTCTGTTCCTTTAACAAATGAAACTAAAAATATGATAAGTGAAAGAGAATTTTCATTAATGAAGAAATCAGCATTTTTAATAAATATTGCAAGAGGGCCAATAGTTGATCATAAAGCTTTAATAAAAGCATTAAAAGAAAAAGGAATAGCAGGAGCAGGATTAGATGTATTCTATCAAGAACCTTTTCCAATTGATGATCCTTTATTAGATTTAGAGAATGTAATATTAACTCCTCATATAGCATCAAATACTATTGAATGTCGTAAAAGAATGTCTATAACAGTTGCTGAAGAAGTTTTAAGAGTACTTCATAATGAAAAGCCAAAATATGCTGTAAATATTATATAATTTAATACTTAATTATTCATAATAAATTGTGAGTAAATTTTAATATCCATAAGGAAAGTATATACCTTTTTCTTCTCTCAATTTATCAATTTTCTTCTTTAAAATTTTATATGCTTTTTTATATCCAATAATACTTTTATTTCTTATATATTCAGCTATTATTTCATTATATTCTGGATATTCTTTTCTTAATTTCTTTACTAATTCGCATCTTTTTCTTGCACTTTTTCTTAATAAACTTCTCATTCTTTCTCTAAATTCCGCATCTTTGTGATATCTTTCTCTCATATATTTTCTTATATATTCTGATTTACTCTTCTTGCTCATTTTACTTCATTATTTTTCTTTAATTTGATATTTTCTGAAAACATATTTATATATTTTTATATATCGAAAATGATTAAAAAATTTATTTTTTAAGATATTCTATAAATTTTTAATCTTTTTATTTTCCAATATTATGATTATTTATTATTTAATGAAGAATAAAATAAACCAAATTCCATATAGTATCTAAAATAGCTTACTTTAACTATATGCTAGATATTATTTCTCTAGGTTCTTTTATAGGAATATCTAACCCACTAAAATGTTTATCAAAACTAACTATTGCTTTTACTCCTAACTTTTTTGCAACATAATACTGTAAACAATCATCAAAGTCTAATTTTTTCTCTTCCATTAACATAGCAATAGCCATTTGATCATCTATCGTTGTATCATAAATACTTAAACCTAATGAATTTTCAATATTCCTTAAGAAAGTTAATATTAATTTAGAATCATTTAAAATAGCTTTAATAGCATGTATTGTAAAACTAGTAATTACTGCTTCTATTTCACCATTTGCTATTTTATTTAATAAAATTTCACATTCCTCAGCTTTTTTCTGATTAAGAAAAAGCTCTAAAAATATATTTGTATCTATTAAAAACATGTTTAATCTATCGTTCTCCAAACTTTATGTTGTAATTCGATTGAAGACATTTTTGATTTTATACTTCCTCTTAAAACTTTCCAATTGACTTCTCCACTTGAAACATAACGCTTGATTAATTCCTCAAGCGCAATTTTCACTGCTCCTTTTTTATACTTATGCTTTTCCATTGCGAGTTTTTTAAATTTTCTTGCAAGCGCTGATTTTATTTCAGCTTTTATCACTTCGGTCATAAGTAATTATGTACAAAAGTACTTTATAAACCTTTTTTATTACTCTCTTTTTCTTTTTATAAAAATATAAGTGTTATTTTCACGATTTCTTTATCTGAAAATCTGTTTAGTTTTTCATGAATTTTCCTCATAAAAAAATATATATTCATTTTCTTAATTTTTATAAAAATGAGGAGAGGATAAATATTGGATCCAGAAGATATTCCTTCTTTAATAATTAAACTTGGAAAAAAATATGGAGCTACAGATATAGCTGCAAATACTATAGTTTCATGTATATACATGATAAGATTTTCAAATAATGAAATTACTGTAGCTAAAACTTTCAGAAATATTATAACAAATGTTTTTGTAATGATTAAAGAACGTAGAGCAGGTTCTACTATAGAAGAATTATCTATTAAATCTATTGAAAAAAATATTAAAAAAATTATCTCTATAGCAAAAACAAGCCCACCTGGAGAAATATATGCTCCTTTACCAAAAGGACCATTTAAATATAATAAAAAATTATTAAATATAGGAAAAATAAAATTTGATTATGAAAAATTAACAGATTATGTTGATGAAGCAATAAATAGTGCATTAAATTCTGGTGCAAAAAGAGTTGCAGGTTCTTTAATTGGTAAAAAAATAACAACTTATTTAAAAACTTCTAATGGTGCTTCAGGAAAATATACTTCTAATACTTTAGAATTTTCCATTAGAGCTTTTTCTTCAGATATAGCTACAGGTCAATTTTGTACTTTTTCTACTGATGAAAAATCATTTAAACCAAGTGAAATTGGTAGAATAGCTGGAGAAATTGCTAAAAAAGCTACTGATCCTAAACCTGGAGAACCTGGAAAATATGATGCTATTCTAGGCCCAATGACTTTTGCAGATTTAAT
Source organism: uncultured Nitrososphaeria archaeon (assembly GCA_964532175.1). Taxonomy (GTDB): domain Archaea; phylum Thermoproteota; class Nitrososphaeria_A; order Caldarchaeales; family JAVZCJ01; genus JAVZCJ01. The sequence continues at coordinate 103,866 of CAZHGP010000001.1, read as the reverse complement.
TCAGCATTTAACTTTTCATTCTTCTGCTTTTAATGTTGAAGCTGGTTTATCTTTCTTAGTTGATAAAATTAATCAAAAAGTTGCTTCAGAAAAACTTACATTAATTGATGATGCAACAATCGAAAATTCATACGGTTCAAGACCTTTTGATGATGAAGGTTTTCCAACACGTAAAAACATAATCGTAGAAAAAGGAATATTAAAAACTTATTTACATAATAGTCTTACAGCAAAGAAATTTAATACTGAAACTACTGGGAATGCTGGTATAATAGAACCTACTCCATGGAATTTATTTGTTGAACCTGGGAATAAAACATTTGATGAATTATTATCAGAAATAGATAATGGAATATATGTTACTAATGATTGGTATTTAAGATATCAAAATTATAGAACTGGAGATTTTTCAACAATTTGTAGAGATGGCCTTTTTAGAATAAAGAATGGAGAAATAATTGAACCAATAAGAGAACTTAGAATAAGCGATAATATGCTTAGGCTTTTTAATAATATTATTGATTTAAGTAAAGAAACATGGCCTATTAAATGGTGGGAAGTAGAAATTCCTACACATGCACCTTTTGCTTTAATAAAAGAAGTAAACTTTACAAAATCTAAAATGTAATATTCTTAAAGTTTATATCCAATTTTTCTTAAGAATTCTTTTCTTTCTTTAATATTTTCTTCATTTTCTATTCCTTTACTTCTAGAACCATCAATAATTCCAGCTATTCCTCTATTCCCTTCTTCATCTTCAATTATTAATACTTTAATAGGATTTCCAGTTGCACAATAAATTGTACATACTTCTGGTACTTCTTTTATTCTATTTAAAACATTTATTGGATATGCTCCACGCATTATAATTAAAAAGCAATGTCCACAACCCAATTTAAAAGCTTGTTCTGAAGCTATTTTCTCTAATTCTTTATCTGTTCCACTATGTCTAACTAAGCATGGTCCTGAAGATTCACAAAATGCTAATCCAAATTTTATACCTGGAACAGAATTAACCATTGCTTCATGTAAATCTTCAACAGTTTTTATAAAATGGCTTTGACCTAAAATTATTTGACAATCTTTAGGAAAATCTAATTTTATTAATTCTAATTTCATTTAAACACCCCTTTCATTCTTTTTAAAATATAGTATTTTAAGAATTTATTTATTTTTTAAAAAAATAAATTTATGAAATTATAAATAATTCAATTTGTATGGCGGGTGAGTGGTCCTCCCACCCGTTCCGCCTTTACAAACCCCGGTGTTGGGAGGTGAATAAAAATAAAGAGATTGCTTTAATAGCTATTTTTTCTGCATTATATTCAACTCTTGTAATATCTTTACCAAGTATAAGTTTTTCAATGATTCAATTAAGAATAGCTGATATGCTAATCCCATTATCTGTAATATTTGGTTGGCCAGCAATAATAGGCAATTCATTAGGTTGTTTTATTGCAAATGCATTTTTTTCTATTGGTTGGATGGATTATATTTTTGGTCCTATAGCTAATATTTTAGCAGGTTATATAATTTATAAATTGAAAAATAATATTTTCATTGGATGTTTTATTGGCTCACTTATAATAGGCTTTATAGTGGGAGGATATTTATGGTTATTCTTAGCAGTACCTGGATTTTATGGATTAGAAATTATTGCTCCATGGTTTATAAGTATTATGAGTATATCTATAAGTAGCTTTATTACTTTGAATATATTAGGTTATACTTTAGTTAAAGCTTTATCTAAAAGGAAAATATGGATTAAATAGTTTTACTACAATATATTTCATTTATAGTTCTTGCAATCAATGTTCTTGGAAGAATAATTGGTTTTTTAAAAATTTTATACATATAAATTTTATGTTCAATAGTATAACCTATACAATCTAAAACTATTAAATCAACGAATTTGAAATTTTCAAAATCTTTTATTTTTATTTCTTCATTAGTATAAGGTGAATATGAATGAATAATAATTTTTTTAGTAAATATTTTACTCCAACGTTTTTTTGCTAAATTTATTTGTTCTTCAATTGGTACAACAATTCCTAAAATTTTTCCATCAATTATTGAAACAAAACTATTTAATAATTTACTTGGCTTTATTAATATTTTTTTAGATTTTATTTCAGGAAAATCATCTGTACATAAAAGCACTATGCTATCCACATTATCTTCAATATTTTTTATACATTTTTTAATTAATGGAATTAATTTTCTCCTATTTATTAAAACTTGCTTCCCATTCCTAAGTCTAGAAACAAGTATTTCTTTTTCATTCTTATTAGAAGGAGCTAAAGAATTTATTTCTTTCTCGCTTAAATTATCTAATGCTCCTATTTCAATTATTTCAATATTAGAAGGAAGTAATGGTTTAATATCTTTCATTATATCTATTCTAGGAGATTGACCAATTGTTAAAAAAGCTATTTTTACCATTTATTTCAACTCTATTTCTTTTATTTTATAAAAAAATAAAAATTTTAATATAAAAGAATTTTTATTTTTTATTTGAAGAATTTTGAGAAAAACTGGCATAGCTGAACTTCCACTTCATGAAGGTAAAGCTCCTAAATGGCTATTAATTAGAATGAAATCTTTAGGTGAACAAATATGTAAAATAATTATTAGAGATTTTGGATATAAAGAATTATTATCTAGACTTTCAAATCCATTTTGGTTTCAATCATTTGGTTGTGTTTTAGGTTATGATTGGCATTCTTCAGGAGTTACTACTGTTGTTACTGGAGTTCTTAAAAGTGTTTTAAATATAGAAAAATTTGGAGTAGCTATAGCTGGTGGTAAAGGGAAAATAAGTAGGAAAACTCCTGAAGAAATTTCTTTAATTGCATCTAAAGCGAATATTTCAAATTCAAAAATTAATGAACTTATAAGAGCAAGCAGGCTTTCAGCAAAAGTTGATAATAGTGTTTTACAAGATGGGCATCAATTGTATCATCATGTTTTTATTCTTACAGAAAATGGAGATTGGGCTGTTATTCAACAAGGAATGAATATATTTGAAAAAACAGCAAGAAGATATCATTGGCTTGGAGAAAAAGTTGAAAGTTTTGTAGTAGAACCACATTCTGGTATAATAAGTGATAAAAAACTTCCTTATGTATTAAATATGACTTCTAAAGAAAGTGAAGAAGCTAGAAAATGTTCTGTTGATATAGCTTGTGAAAAACCATCTAGAGTTATAAGATTATTCAATGAAGCTTTAAAAAATCAAAAATCTTTAGATGAATGGATAAGTATTACTAAAGAAGAAAAAATAGAATTAAAATTAAAAGAAATCCCTGAATATTTAAAAATGCCTCGTAAAATAAATTGGGCAATTCTTAAAAAAGTATATGAATTTCAACCTAAGAATTATGAACAATTAATAGAAATTAGAGGTTTAGGTCAAGCAACAATAAGGGGATTAGCATTAATTAGTGCTTTAATATATGGTTATACTCCAAATTTAAAAGATCCTGTAAGATTTTCTTTTGCATATGGGGGAAAAGATGGTGTTCCTTTTCCAGTTGATATTAAAGCAATGGACGAAAGTATTTCTTTTTTAAAACAAGTTTTAGAAGCTTCAGAAATTAATAAAGAAGAAAAAATTGAAGCTTTTAGAAGATTAAAAAATTTAATAAATTTTTAAATTTTAATTATAAAGTTTGCCCTTTTTATCCTTTTTACTTATACATTACAAATATAGCAAAACCTTAAATATTACCATATGGTATTATTATTGGTGATACTATGGGTAATACTACAACGATTTCTGTTAAAATACCTATTGAGCTAAAAGAAAAACTTAAAAAATATAATATTAAGCCTAGCATAATTATGAGAAAAGCACTTGAAGAAGCTATATTTGAAATTGAAATAAGTGAAAAAGTTAATAAAATCAAGCCCATACTAGCTAAGCTTCAACCAGAGTTAATAACAAAAAGCATTCGTGAAAATAGAGATGAAAGATAAAATTTTAGATGCAAATGCTATATATTCTTTAATTAATCTTGAAAAATATTCATTATTTAAAAATGCATCAACATTAGACCTTGCTAGATATGAATTAGGGAATGCTATTTTGAAAGAAGCTTTATTTACTAAAAGCATAACTTTAGATGAAGCTATAGCATTAATGGATGTTATTAATAGTGTATTAAATAAATTGAATATTTTAAGTATAAAAGGCTTCGAATTAGAAGTACTAAAATTTGCATATGAGAAAAATTTAACTTTTTATGATGCATCATATTTATACATAGCAATAAAAAATAATATGCAATTGATTACTGAGGATAAAAAACTATATAGTATTGCTAAAGAGCATGTAACTACATATAAAGTCAAAGAGTTAATATAGTCCATTATTTTTAAAAATGGAATTTTTTATTTTAAATAAAAAGGATATTAATAAAAAGAGCTAATTTTTTATTGATTCAAATGCTAAAATTTTCTTGTAATCAAATAATTCGTTAAAGATTCTAAATATTTTTTTGCTTTAGATTCAGGTAAAACTTGGTTTACGGCATTCCATGCATCTTTAGCAAGTTTAGAAGCATAATTTTTAGCATATTCTACAGCTTTATATTCTATTAATATATTTATAGCTTCTTTAATAATTTTAGGATCATTTGTATGAGATTTTAATATTTCTAATAATCTTTTACTAATTTTTTCAGGAGCATTATTGAATATATAAACTACCATTAAAGTTATTTTTCCTTCACTAATGTCTCCTCCAATTTCTTTTCCATAAATTTTTTCATTTCCAATAATATTTAAAATATCATCTTGTATTTGAAATGCTATTCCTAAAGATTCAGCAAAAAAGCTTAATGCATTAATTTTTTCTTCATTTGCATTAGCTAATATTGCTGCCATTTTAACAGCCATTCTTGATAATGAACCAGTTTTAAATGAACACATTTGTAAATATTGTTTTTCAGTAATATTTTCAATTAATAATTTATGCCAAGTAATATCCATTGCTTGACCTATGCTTAAATTAATCATTTCTTGAATATAAGTTTCAAGCAATTTTAGCTTTTTTTCTTTATCCAATTCTTTTTTATTTAATATTATTTTTATGGGCAAGTAATACATTGTATTACCCATATTTATTGCTATATCTTCTCCATATATTAAATGAATTGCAGGTTTTCCTCTTCTCAAAAAACTTTTATCTTCTATATCATCAATAACAAGCGTTCCATTATGAATTATTTCTGGAATAATGGCATAATCAATATATTTTTCAGAATCTAATCCTAAAGCTTCACATGTCCATAAAAAGAGAGCAGGTCTCCATCTTTTTCCTCCTCTATCAAGTAAATTCCATAAAGGTTCAAAAATAGATTTATTTATAGATTCGATTTCATAATCATATCTTGGTTTTCCACATATTTCTATTAATTTATCTTTATTTATTTTACGTGGGAAATTTTTTTCTAATACATAATTTATCTTTTCTTGTATTCTATTTAATTCTTTTTCAATTTCAATCATTTTTTTATTCCTTCTTCTATAAATGTTAATAATATAGTATTATAAAAACATATAAATGGCTAATTTATAATCGATAAATTATTGGAGTGGTTAAAAATGGCTTTAGTTCAAATAGATTCTAAATATAGAATTGTTATACCATCAGAATTAAGGAAATATTTAAAAATTGAAATAGGTCAAGAAGCATACATAGCTCTTTATGGAAAAGGTTTCTTAATTGTTCCTTTAAATAATCATGAAGCAATTGAAATACGTAAAAAATTAAATGAATTTAAGAATATAGAAAAAGAAAAAATTAAGAAAAATTTTTTAAGAAAATTAATTAAAAAATAAAATATTTTTAAAATCTATTTTTAATAAATCTTTTTATTTCTTTATCTATTCTATCTATTTCTTCATTATATGATAATATTTCAATTAAATGCTTTTCATAACTATAAGTTCTTCCAATGTATTTTGGATAATATTCTTCAGATTTTAAAGCATAATCTATTTTTTTAATATTCTTTTTTATATCTTCAATATTTATTGTAGCATTATATTCATTTTCATGCACAATCATTTCTATAGGCCATCTAGGTCTTAATGGAGGATCTTCATCTCTTTCTCCTATACAAAGTAAAATTATTGGTAAAACATTTGGAGGCAGCTTAAATAATTCAGCTATTTCTTCTACAAAATTAAGTATTGTTCCTATAAGAACAGCACCTAATCCAAGACTCTCTGTTGCTAAAATCATATTTTCAACAACTAATCCACATTCGAAAATACTAAAAATTTTATCAATTTCATACTTATTTCTTCTATATATATTATCAGCAATAATACTATCTGCAATATTTTTTATACGATTTAAATCTGCACAAATAAGTATTAAAACAGGTGCTTGAGAAATTATTTTTTGTTTACATATTTCAGCCATTTTTTCCTTTTTTTCTTTATCTTTAATAATTATAAGAGAATATGGTTGAAGCATACAATTAGTTGGAGCTCTTATTCCTGCTTCAATTATTAATTTAATAATTTCTTCTTGAATTGGTTTTTCTTTAAATTTTCTAATACTTCTCCTATTATATATAATATTCAAAGTAGTATTTTTCATTTTTTCATCGGCTCATTATTAAGAAAATAGAATAAATTTTCATAATTAAAACTTATTTAAAAATTTTCATAAAATTGATTTATTATAAATTCTAAAAACCTTAAGAGCAACTTTTATGAAAATTTTTAGCATAATAAAGGTTAATTCATTTTTAAAATAAGTGGAATAAAATGATTGAAAAAGAACATGAAGAAAAAGGGTATAGAATGGAAGGTATTGCATTTGGTTTAGTTGATGGAATAATTTGTCTTATAGGTTTAATTATAGGTGTTGCTGAAGCTACTTCAAATCCTATTATAGTCATAATATCAGGTATAATAGGTGGTTTATCTGATGCTTTTGGAAATTCGATAGGTTTCTTTATTTCACAATCAACAGAAAGAAGTGTACAAATCCATGAAGCAAAAGAACATGGAATTAATACAAGAATTCATTCTAAAAAAGAAGTTTGGATGAGTGGGGTATTTTCATTTTTATCTACAGTTTTTGTATTAATAATATTGCTTCCTCCATTCCTATTTTTCAATATTAATATGGCTATAATTATTACATTTTCTATTGGAATAATTTTATCATTTTTATTAGGTTTCTATGTTGGCAAATTAAGTAAAGAATCTCCTTATAAAAATGGGTTTAAATATGTTATATTAACTATTATAGGCGCTATTGTTTCTTATTTAATTGGAGATTTTTTAAAGCATTTCTTTATTGAACATGCTATAAAAATATTTTAAAATTTATATTTATTCATTTTAAATTTTTATAAAATAAAAATGAAATTAAATGAATGGCGCTTAATAAAATTAGAAACATATAACGGTTTTATGAATATGGCTATTGATGAAGCTATTTTAATTGCTAGAATTAAGAACTTAGTTCCTAATACTATTCGTTTTTATAGATGGAATCCTTCAGCAGTTTCTATTGGACGTTTTCAAAATATTCATAATGAAGTTAATATTGAATCTTGTGAAAAAAATGGAATAGATATTGTTAGAAGAGTAACAGGAGGAGGAGCAGTGTATCATGATTATAATGGAGAAATTACTTATAGTATTGTTTTTAATATAAATGATTTGAATATCTATGATAATTCAAGAATATATAATATTATTTGTAATTGCCTTATTGAAGCAATAAAAATGTTTGGGATAAATGCAGACTTTAATCCTGGAGATTATAAAAATTGTCCAAATATCACAATTAATAAAAGGAAAATTTCTGGAAGTGCTCAATTTTATAAAAATAATGTGATTTTACAACATGGCACTTTTTTAATAAATGTTGATTTAGAGAAAATGTTTACTTTTTTAAAAGTTTTTCCTAATAAAGATTTTAAAGATATAATTTCTATAGCAAAAAGAAAGATTACTTCTTTAAAAGAAGAATTAGGATTTGAAATTAAATTCGAAGAAGTATATGAAAAATTGATTAAAGGTTTTGAGAAAGTATTAAATATAAAACTATATGAAGATTCTTTATCTTCTTATGAAAAGGAAATTTCAGAAAAACTTTATAGAGAAAAATATACTACTAAAGAATGGAATTTTGAAGGTAAATCTTCTTTAGATATTTAAAAAATTTAATTGTTTAATAATTTCATGAATTTCTTTTTCTTCAATTTTTCTAGGATAATTATAAATTGGCCCTCTTGGATTTTCATTATAATATGGACGATTACAATTTGGACATCCAGTTGTTAAAAATGGTTTTCCAGTATGAATTATTTTTATTAATTCTTCTTTTTCTATACCAAAATCAATTATTTCTTCATTATTATTAAATTCCATTTTTGAAAAATTTGAAATTTTATTTATTATTAAATAATGAGCAATTTGTATTCTTCTATATTTCTCAATATTAGGAGGTGGATTTTTTTCCATTTTAGTTCCAGGAATAGGTGTAAATGCAAATATGCTTGGATAGATACCTAAATCATTACACCATTGAATTATTTTTATCATTTCTTTCTCAGTTTCTCCTAATCCAACTATTAAATGAGTATTTACATATCCTTTACCAAAAATTTCTAAAGCATTAATTAATAATTCGATTTGTTTCTCCCAAACATATGGTCCATTAACTATATATCCTTTAACTTTATTAAAAATTTCTTTTGTAGCTGCATCCAATGGTATACTTATTCTTTCAATACCTGCTTCCTTAAGTTTAATTATTCCATTTTTATTAATTGGTTGACAAGAAACTGATATTGGAATATCGCTATATTTTTTAATTCCATTAACAATTTTAATTATATCTTCTAAAAAATTTGGATAATTTAATGATTGGATGCATACTCTTTTAATTAAACCTTTTTCTATAGCATTTTTTAATCCTTTGAAAACTTTTTCTAATGGAAAAACAGGCCAAACAATTCTTGATAACATATCTGCTCTACTTTTACTAGACCTTGCTTGTGGACAAAAACTACAATTTGCAATGCATTTCTCATTCCTATATGTTAATAAATAAGCTGTTATTGGATTAACATCTATTTTACCTTTAATTAATCCTAAAACAATCGCTGATCCAAGTGAAACACGTATATTTTCATTCATTTTTATAAAAAATTTAAATATTTTCTAATTAAAATATATTTATCATATATTTAAGAATTTAAAAGGTATTGATATGGATATCTATAAGAAAATACTTGATGATGAAAATTTTGAAGAAAATTTAATTTTATCTAAAGAAATAAGTTTAAAAAAATTTGGTAATAAGATTTCTTTTTTTGCACCTAGTTTTATAAAATATGAAAATATTTATTTTTCATCTAAAAAGAATTTTTTTCCATCAATTTCAATTACTGGAAATTATTGTGCTTTAAAATGTAAGCATTGTAATGGAAAGCTTTTAAATTCGATGTATCCAGCTTTAACACCTAAAGAACTTATAGATATTTGTAAATATTTAAAAAATAAAGGGGCAAAAGGTTTCTTAATAAGTGGAGGTTGCATGCAAAATGGAATGGTACCATTAGATAAATTCATTGATTCTATTGCTTTAATAAAAAAGGAACTTGGATTAACAATTGTAGTTCATAGTGGTTTAATTAATAAAAATATTGCTGAAAAATTAAGTAAAGCTGGAATAGATGCTGTATTAATTGATATAATAGGGTCTAATGAAACAATAAAAGAAATTTATAATTTAAATGCAAAAATAGAAGATTTTGAAAAATCTCTTAAAATATTAAAAGATGAAAATATTAGATTTGTGCCTCACATACTTGTAGGTTTGCATTATGGAAAAATAAAAGGTGAATTAAAAGCTTTAGAAATTATTTCAAAATATTCTCCATCAGCTTTAATAATAATTGTTTTTACACCTATTCCTGGAACTAAAATGGAAAATATCCTTCCTCCAAAACCTAAAGAAGTAACAAAAATAATAATAACTTCAAGGATTATTATGCAAAATATTCCCATTGTACTTGGATGTATGAGACCTAAAGGGGAACATAGAATTGAAACAGATATTTTAGCTATTAAAGCTGGAATAAATGCAATAGCTTTTCCAACTAAAGAAGCTATAGAATATGCTAAAGAATTAAAATATAATATATCTTTCTCGAATCTTTGTTGCTCGCAAATATTTTATTAAATACTTATAATAGTTTCAAGAATTACCATGAATGCTTTTTCAACATATTTTTTAATATCTTCAGCTGTAGCCATTAATTTTCTTTCTTCTTCACTTTTAGTTAAATTATTACTAACTATCAATATTGCTCCTGATTTGAATTTTCTAATTAAACCAAGTATGAATAAAGCTGCACATTCCATTTCAATTGCTATTATTCCTCTTGAAGCCCATTTTTCAATAAATTTTGGATCTTCAGCATAAAATGCATCACTACTAAATATTGGACCAGCAAAATATTTTATTCCAAATTTTTCACAATTTTCCATAAATTTTCTAAGAAGGAATGGATCTGGAACAGCAACCATACATCCATTTGGAGAATACATGCTTGTAGTATTTCCACCATATGGATAAGCCGCACCTGTAGGAATAATTATATCTCCTATATCAATTTCTTTAATCATTGCTCCAGTAGTTCCAAGTCTAACAATTATTTCTGCTCCAAGCATTCTTAATTCTTCAACAACAATAGCCATTGAAGGTGCTCCAACCCCATGAGTTGCTATAGTTATAGGAGTAGAATTATAATAACCAGTATATGTTAAATATCCTCTATTACTATTTACTAATTTTACTTCTTTAAGCATTCCTGCTAATTGTTTTACTCTAGCAGGATCTCCAGCAATAACTACTCTTTTTGCAATATCTTCTGGATTAGCTAAAATATGAACCGGTTTCATCTTATAAAAATTTTTTAATTTATAACTTAAACTTTTCCTTTTAATTATTTGTAATCAACTAGCTAATTTAATTAAAGTGTTTGTATTCAATACTCCTGAAATCCCTCTTATATAATCAACTTTTTTATTTAATTCATCTATTGTACTTGCTTGAATTAATACTGCAATATCATAATCTCCAGAAACTTCAAAAACTTTATCTGAAACTCTTTTAATTTTTTCTACTATTTCTTTAGTTTTAATAGGATTTGTTTTTACTAATATTATTCCTTCAGTTTCTAAAGATAATTCTATTGTAAATCTTTTTATTATTCCATTTTCTAACATTTTCTTTATTCTTCTTCTAACAGTTCCTTCACTTAATCCAATTTTTTTAGCTATTCTTACATATTTTTCTCTAGGATTTTGTTTTAATATTTCAAGAATTTTATTATCTATTTCATCCATTTTTCTTTATATAATTAATTCATTTAAGGAAATAAAAATATTTTAAATTAAAATTACGAAATTCGTAATTTTTTAACGAAAAACGAAAAGTTTAAATATATTGATTATTAAATAGTTAGAACAAAAAAGAGGTGATAAATAGAAATTGTTTAATGGATGTTACACAGCTTTAATAACTCCAATGAAGAAAAATTTTGAAATAGACTATGAAGGATTAAGAAAATTAGTAGAATTTCAAATAGAAAATAATGTTAGTGGAATACTTGCTGTAGGAACTACTGGAGAAAGCCCAACACTCAATTGGGATGAACATAATGAAGTTATCGAGAAAACATATGAATTTGCTAATGATAAATGCTTAATTATTGCAGGCACAGGAAGCAATTCTACAAAAGAAGCTTATGAAGCTACAAAGCATGCTTTTGAATATGGAATAGAATGTTTTCTATTAGTTGATCCATACTATAATGGTCCTAGTTCAATTGAAATAAGGAAAGAATACATTGAACCTATTGCAAAAAGCTTCCCTGATGCTTTCTTTATTCCATATGTTATTCCAGGGAGAACTGGGACTCAATTGTTACCACAAGACCTTGCTATATTACATTCAAAATTTCAAAATGTGAGAGCAGTTAAAGAAGCAACAGGTAATTTAGAAAATATGAAATTAACAAGAAAGCTTTGCGGAGAAGATTTTGATATTCTTTCAGGAGATGATGATATGACATATACTATGATGACATCGCCTGATATAAAAGCTAGTGGAGTAATTTCCGTCACATCCAATATTGCACCAAAAGCTGTTCAAGAAATGACTGAAAAAATTCTTAATGGAAATATTAATGAAGCTTCTAAGCTTTATGAAGCTCTTAAACCATTATTTTCAATAGTTACTGTAAAAACAAATGAAAATACACCTTTTGGTCCAATTGTTTGTAAAGCTAGGAATCCTTTACCATATAAAACTTTAATGAATATTTTAGGAATGCCATCTGGGCCTTGTAGACAACCACTTGGAAAAATGACTAAGAATGGAATAGAGAAAATGCTTGAAGAAGTAAGAAAAGTATATGAAAAAAATCCTGAAATTCTAAAGCCAATTGAAGATTTCTTTGATGTAGATTTAAGTGAAAGACTTTATAATAAAGATTTTTTGCGTGGGCTATATTATGAAGATTAAAATATGTGTTGCTGGCGCTACTGGTAAAATGGGAAGTACTCTTATAAAAGAAGCAATTAATGATGGATTTGAAATAGTTGGTGCAATTTCTTCTCCTAAAAATTCAAACATAGGGAAAACTTTAAGAGAAATTGGTTTATGCAATTCTGATGTTAAATTGCTTAGTTCAGAAAATTTAGAAGAAGCTGTTAAAAATGCAGATGTATATGTTTCTTTTACAACACCAGAAGCGGAAATGTCAAATATTCCAATTGTTGCAAATCTTAATAAAAAGATTGTTGTAGGAACAACAGGTTTTACAGATGAACAATTTAAAGAAATAAAAGATAAAATAGCTAATAAAGTTCCAGCAATTTTTTCTCCAAATTTTTCCATTGGAGTAAATATTCTTTATAAAATTATTTCAAACATAGCTTTATTCCCTAAAGGATATGATGCAAGCATTATTGAAATTCATCATACTGGAAAAAAAGATGCTCCAAGTGGAACAGCTAAAAAAATATGTAAAATAATTTCAGATATAAGAGGATATGATAAAATTGTTTATGGTAGAGAAGGATACAATCCTAGAAAAAATGGAGAAATTGAAGTTTCTTCATTAAGAATTGGAGGAATACCTGGAATTCATGATATAATCATAGCTGGACAATATGAAATGATAAAAATAGAACATACAGCTTTTTCAAGGAATGTTTTTGCTCAAGGTGCTTTATATGCTGTTAAATGGATATATAATCAATCAAAACCTGGAATATATACAATGGAAGATGTTTTAAAATATTAATGAATATGAGAAAAAGAGTAGTTATCAAATTTGGTGGTGCAAGTTTATCGAATGGTAAGAAAATTAGAGAAGCTGCTGAAAAAGTGATAAATCTTCCTTATGAAGAAATAGTCATAGTTGTTTCTGCAATGGGCGATACAACAAATAAGCTAATTGAAACAATTTCTCAAATAGGGGAAATTGATGATAAAGATTATGCTGAAATATTATCAATGGGTGAAAGAATTAGTGCAAGATTTTTCTCATTTGCTTTAAAAGCTTTTGGAAAAAAATCTATATTCTTAGAACCTTCACAAGATAATTGGCCAATAATAACAGATTCAAATTTTAAAAATGCAAATATTGATATTGAAAAAACAAAAATTTTAGTTAAGAAATATTTAGAGCCAATTTTAGAAAATACTATTCCAGTTATCTGTGGATTTTTAGGGAAAGATATTAATGGAAATATTACTACTCTTGGAAGAGGTGGAAGTGATATAACAGCTCTCTTTTTAGGAAATTGCTTAGAAGCTAATGAAGTAATCCTTGTTAAAGATACTGAAGGAGTTTTTTCAACAGATCCTAAAATTCTACCTAATGCAAAACCAATAGATAAAATCGATATTCATGAATTTTTCTCTCTTGCACATGGTGGAGCAAAAATAATAAGAGCTGAAGCATTAAAATATAAACTTCCAAATCAAAAAATTAGAATAGTAAGTTCTTCTTCAAATGATTTTTCTAAAGGAGGGACTGAAATTATTGGAGTTTTTAATCCAAATTCTTTTGAAATAACTATGAATAGAAATTTAATAGCAATAAATATAATATGTGAAATAAATTCAGAAAATTTATGTAAAATTTTTTCTATCTTAAATGAGAATCCTATACATGGAATAAGCACTGGAAAAAATTCAATTACAATATTTACTGAAATAAATGATTTAAATAAAAAAATTAAAGAATTACACGATTTTAATTCTTTAAAAGCCATAAGTTATAAAGAGAAAATTGGGATGATACAAATAATTAATCCAATATTTATAGAATCTCCTGGTTGGGTTGCTAAAATTGCTGAAGCTTTAGCTTCAAGGAATATTAATATTATTGAAGTTACAACTAGTAAAGCTGCAATAAATGTTTTCATAGATGAAGATAAAATTGAAGAAGCTTTAGGATTAATAAAAAAATCTTTAATTTCTAATTAAAAATGATAAAAATGTTTCCTAAAGGAATATTAGAAAATAGAAATGGAGAATTATATATAGAAAATGTTTCAACTATAGAATTAGCTAAAAAATTTGATACACCATTGTATGTAATTAGTGAAACAAGGATTAGAGAAAATTATAGAAGAATATATAATGCATTAATTGAAAATTATGAAAAAATTAGGATATATTATTCTGCAAAAGCGAATACAAATATATCTATATTAAAAATATTAGAGAATGAAGGTGCATATATAGATACTGTTAGCCCTGGAGAAGTATTTTTAGCTCTTAAAGCAGGCTTTAATTCTGAAAAAATATTATTCACAGGAACAAGTGTAAGAAATGATGAATTGGAATTTTTATTAAATAAAAATATAACAATTAATATAGATTCTATATCCCAATTGAATAGATTACTTAAAATTAATATTCCTAAAATATTATCTGTAAGAATAAATCCAGAAATAGGAGCTGGACATCATTATCATTGTATTACAGCTGGTAAAAATTCTAAATTTGGCTTATATGAAAATGATGCTTTAAAAGCATATGAAATAGCAAAAAATGCTGGCATAGAAAAATTTGGAATACATATGCATATTGGTTCTGGAATACTTTCAATTAAACCATACATTTTAGCAATCGAGAAACTTTTAAGAATAGCTAAAAAAATTCATGAAAAAATAAAAATTGACTTTGAATTCATCGATATTGGTGGAGGTTTAGGAGTACCATATAAACCAAATGAAAAAGAATTGAATATAAAAAAATTTTCTAAAAAAGTTTTATCATTATTTAAAGATAGAATTAAAAAATATAATTTAGGAGAACCTATTTTTTGCATAGAACCTGGCAGATATATTGTTTGTGATGCTGGAATCCTTTTAACAATTGTAAATACTGTAAAAAATACCAAGTTTAAAACATTTATTGGAGTAGATGCTGGTTTTAATACTTTAATTAGACCAGTTATGTATGGTTCATATCATCCTATAATTGTTGCTAATAAAATGAATTTAAAAAAAGAAAAAGTATACGATATTGTTGGCCCTATATGCGAATCTGGAGATATATTAGCTAAAAATAGAAAACTTCCAATAATTGAAGAAGGGGATTTAATTGCGATACTTAATGTAGGAGCATATGGTTATTCTATGAGTTCACAATACAATTCTAGACCAAGAGCAGCAGAAGTATTAGTTAAAAATGGAAAATATGAATTAATTAGAAAAAGAGAAAAAATTGAAGATTTATTAAATGGTCAAAGTGTTGCAGAATGGTTAAAATAAACTTTTGGAAGATGCATGCTAACGGAAATGATTATATTGTAATAGATAATAGAAATGGAATAATTAAAGAAAATGAAATTTCAGAATTGGCTAAAAAAATTTGTAGAAGAAGATTTTCAATTGGAGCAGATGGCTTGCTTTTATTATATAATTCTAATATTGCTGATATTAAAATGAGAATTTTTAATCTTGATGGGAGTGAAGCTGAAATGTGTGGAAATGGTATTAGATGTATAGCAAAATATTGCTATGAGAAAAAAATTATTAATAAAAAAGAAATGAATATAGAAACTTTATCTGGAATAAAGAAAACATGGTTATTAATAGAAAATGGAAAAGTTGTAAAAGTTAAAGTAGATATGGGTAAACCGATTTTTGAAAAATCTAAAATCCCTATGATTGGAGAAGGAGTATGCATAAATGAAGAATTAAAAATTAATGGAGAAAAATTTAGAATAACTTGTTTATCTATTGGAAATCCACATTGTGTAATTTTTATTGATAATGTGAAAGATTTCCCTATAGAGAAAATAGGTCCAAAAATTGAAAATCATGAAATTTTTCCAAAAAGAATAAATGTTGAATTTGTACAAGTATTAAATAAAAATGAATTGATTGTTCGTGTATGGGAAAGAGGATGTGGAGAAACATTTGCATGTGGCACAGGTGCATGTGCAAGTGTAATAGCTGGAAAAATATTGGGTAAAGTTAATAATAAAGCTATAGTTCATTTAATTGGAGGAGATTTAGAAATAGAATATAATGAAAATGTATTAATGACTGGTCCAGTTGAAAAAGTTTTTGAAGGCTTTTTTTGATTGGTGAATAGAAATGGAATATGCTGATAGAATTAAGAGGTTACCACCATACATATTTGCTGAATTAGAAAAAATTATTTTAGAAAAGAAAAGTAAAGGAATGAAAATTATTTCTTTAAGCATAGGAGATCCTGATCTTCCTCCACCAAATTTTATATTAGAAGCTCTTAAAGAAGAAGTATCTAAGCCTGAAAATCATAAATATTCACTTAGTCAAGGAGAAAAAGATTTTAGAGAAGCAATAGCAAATTGGTATAAAAAAAGATTTAATGTTGACTTAAATCCAGAAAAAGAAGTTATTGCATTAATTGGTTCTAAAGAAGGTATAGCAAATGTTTCTAGAGCTTTTATAAATCCAGGAGATAAAGTTTTAGTTCCTGATCCTGCTTATCCAGTTTATTCTCAAGGAAGTACAATATTAAATGATGGAATTCCTATAATAATGCCTTTACTTGAAGAAAATGAATTTAAGCCAAATATATGGAATATTAAGATAGAGAATGCTAAAATGCTTTTTTTAAATTATCCAAATAATCCAACTGCTGCAATTATAGATAAAAAATTTCTTAAAGAAATAGTAGAATTTGCAATAGAGAAAAATATTATTCTATGTTATGATAATGCATATTCTGAAATAACTTTTGATGGATATAAAGCTCCTAGCATTTTAGAAATTGAAAATGCTAAAGAAATTTCAATAGAATTTCATTCACTTTCAAAAACTTTTAATATGACTGGAGATAGAATTGCTTTTGCTGTTGGAAATGAAAAAATAATAGAAGGATTAAGAAAAGTAAAATCTCAAATTGATTCAGGCCCTCCAATATATATTCAAAAAGTAGCTATAAAAGCATTAGAAAGTTATAAAAATGATACACCTCCAGATTTTCTAAAAGAAAATCTTAATATATATAAAGAAAGGAGAGATTTTTTAATTAAAAAATTAAATTCTATGGGTTTTAAAATAAATCCTCCAAAAGCTACTTTTTATGTATGGCTAAAATGTGGATGTGATTCATTATCATTTGCAGAAAAGCTTCTTAATGTAGGAGTGGTAGTAACACCTGGAAAAGGATTTGGAAAATATGGAGAAAATTATGTAAGATTTTCTTTAACCATACCTATAAATGAAATAGAAGAAGCATGTGAAAGAATTTCTAAAATTTTATAATTTTGTTAAATTTTCCAATTTTAAAATTCTTAAACTATTTTCAAAAAGTTGTCTTGTTTCTTTATCTATTATGAATAATATCAAGAAGTATATTATTGCTCCAAAACCTACTAAAAAAATTGTTTCTCTAAAACTTTTTGGATAGAATAGCATTATTATTAAAGACATTATTATAACTGAAAAAATGTATTTTAAAATATTTCTTATTGGAAAATTGTATGAAATTATTTTCTTAGATAAATTAAAAGTATATAAGAAAATTGCTATATTTATAATTAATCCTACTAAATTAATGTATAAAGGTATATTAATAAATGATTGTTGTGAATTGTTTTTCAAAAAATAAATAGTAATAAAATATGTTAAAGGAAGGTAAAAAATACTTGAAATATATGTTAATGAAGGTAATAAAAATAATCTACTTTTAAGAAGTTTCTTAAAAGTAATATCTTCACTAATTTCTATAGATTCGGTTCCTATTATTATGCTATCAATAATACTTCTTAAACTTCCTATAAAACAGCTTATCGAGCATATTCTTAATATAGTTGCTGCTAGAGCATATTCACTTTTAAGTATTCTAAGTAAAGGTTCAGCTAAAATAATTGCTCCAATCGTAAGCGGTATGGAAAACATTAAAACTAATTTAAATGAATTTTCAATATCTTTTCTACTTCCACCAGATAAAAGTTTTGGATAAAGAGCTAAAGCCAATGAATTAGAATAACTTATAACTATTGTAATTGTAGTAGCAGCTTTCCAAAAAGCTATTGGTTCAGAAGATGAAGTTAATAATGTTACTATTAAAATATCTAAGCTTGTAAGAAATCCTGAAAAACCATTATAAAATGGTATCCAACCCATTTTAAACCATTTCTTAGCTATTCCTAAATCAAATTTTCCATAAATTTCATCTTTTAAAACTATTAAAAGAAAAATTGATTGAGCTATATAAGCAATTAAAAGAGATATTAAAGCTCCATAAAGACCAGTTCTCATATAAAATACTGTAATTAATCCTAAAACTACTTTTATTATTTCAAAAATTATGAAACCATAAGATGGGACATGAGGTTTATAACCATAAGCAATAGAATCAAGATTATTTATTAAAGATAGAAAAATAAGTATTAAACTACCTAATATGAAAAAATTTATATCTGTATTAACACTTTTTGCAATATATGGGGAAATTATTAAGAAAAAAATGAATGATATCATAGAAAATAAGCCAGTTAATAATAAACTTGTTTTTCCTACTTTCATATTCCTAGCAATGTATCTTGTAGACCAATAATTTATAATACATAATGGAAATAGGAAATATGATATTAATTGTGAAATATATTGCCAAATTCCAAAATCATAAATTGGAACATTTCGAGTAACAGTTGTAACAAATATTAATCCAGTAAAAATACTAAAAACTCTTGAAGAAAATGTAATTAAACCTGTGTATCTAAGTCTTATTTTCCTAGCCAATTTATTCGCCTCATGTTTAATAAAATAATTGAGAAAATAGAAATTAAAAAGCCCATTAAGTATGGATAAACTAAATTCTTTTCAGCTAATAATCCTCCAATTAAAGGCCCTAAAAGAAAACCTATAGCTAGGATAGCTTCAAAAAAACCAGTTAAAATAGTAGCTTCATTTTTTATATTAGAAAAAACCATTTTTAAACTTATAGAATAAATTATACTTGAGCCAATTCCAATAAGAGAATTTCCTAAAATAATTAAAATTGGATTTTTTATTAAAAATATATTCAAAAAGCCTAATCCACATAGAAAAAGCCCAATTTCAGTTGCATATTTCATGGAAATCTTTTGATAAATCCAAAAAAATAATGCTCTAAAAATGAAAAATGAGAAAATAGTAGCTCCTATAAATATTTGTGAAAAACCAATAATCTCTATATAAGCTGGAAAAAGATAAAAAATTATTCCTAAAAGAAAACCATATATTAATGATAAAAGCCATGCATCTTTAAGCTTTAAAATTTTTTCATATTCTATATTATTTTCTCCTTTAATTTCTTCTCTTTCTTCTTCAATTAAGAAAATTGATATTAATGATAAGAAAATAAAAGGAAAGCCAGTTAAATAAAATATTTGTTTTAAATTAAAAAATTCCATTAAAGGACCTGAAAGAGAGCTTCCAAAAATTGCTCCAATACTCCATGAAAGTGTAAATTTTGAAATAGTTTTCTTTTCTTCAATTTTAAAATCTTTAGATAATAATGCTTCAATTATAGGCCAAAAAAATCCTGTTGAAAAACCTCTTAAAATAATTATTAATATTGCTTCAAAAGGGTTTTTAATAAAAGTAAATAATATGCATGATAAACCAGATAATAAAATTGATGAAATTAATAATTTTTTTAAACTTATATATTTTGATATTAAAATACTTAAAAGAGATGCAAATACATAAGCAATAGAATCAAACCCGCCTAAAAGTCCTATTTCAAATTGAGAAGCCCCTAAAAAAAGTACATAAATTGGTATAACTGGCACAAGTAAAGACCAAGAAGCAGCAGCAATAAAGCAAATTAAATAAGAGTATTTTGTTTTAAAGTTTTCTATTAAATTCATTAAGATCACTCATAAGAGTCAATTCTCATATCCAAAATGATTTAAAAGATATATTCTTCTTAAATTAAAAGTTTATTCTTTTTTTATAATGTTTCTATTAGAATTTCTACTTAATTTTATCTAAAAACTTTAATAATTCTATAATATTATTTATTTTATAATTTGAATTAACTTTTTTATTTTTTACAGCTATTGTTTTACAACCAATTTTTTTAGCTGCTAAAATATCTTCATCTTTATCAGCTACAATAATAGCTTCAAAAGGTTTAAAACCAAATTTATTTAAAGTAATTCTTATTTGTTCTTCTCTATTTATAGAATTTTCTCTTGTTAAAATATTATTAAAGAATTTTAGTATCCTTAATTTTTTTAATATTTTTAATGCTGCTTTTTTACTTTGAAAAGTAACTAAAGCTATTTTATAATTTCTATTTTTTAATTCTTTAAAAATTTCATATATTTTAGGATTAAAAGAAATTCTTTTAATAATTTTAATTTCTTCTTTCTCAATAATTTTAAATATTTTCTTTCTTAATTCAAGATTGTTATATGTTAGTTTTTCAATTTTTGGAAATAATGGAGTTAGTTTTTCATTAATTTCTAATTTTTCATTGATTTCATTTTTTACTTTAATCCAATTTATCGGAAGTGTTACTATAGTTCTATCTAAATCAAAGATAAATAATTTAATTTTCATATTTTCCCTTCTCAAAGGAATATTTTGAAATATGGTATGCTTTAATAAATTAATTTTGATATTTTTATTATTCATTAAATAATAACTTTTATTCTTTTTTCAAAAACTTCTAATTTTAAAAAATGAAAAGCAAAGATTCACTATTATGCATTTTATAAGTAAAGAAAAATTAAAATAATTCTAATTCATTAATTAAATTTATTAATATCTTTAATTAATTAAATATTGAAAAATGGTTACAAAATTATTGTATCTTTATGATAGTTATCAAAAAAATTTTAAGGCTAAAGTAATCGATATAAATGGAAAAGAAGTTATACTTAATGAAACTATTTTTCATCCATTAACTGGAGGAATAACTAATGATACTGGCTTCTTAATTAAAAATGGAGAAAAATATAAAGTTATAGATGTTAAAATTGATTTAGAGAAAAATAATGTTATTCACATATTAGAAAATGAACCTAATTTTTCTATAGGAGATGAAATTGAAGGAATAATAGATTGGAGTAGAAGATATAAATTAATGAGATTACATACTGCTGCTCATATAATTTCTTCTATAATGTATAAAGATTATAATGCATTAATAACTGGTGGACATATAGATGAGATTTATGCAAAAGATGATTTTAGTCTAGAAAAATTCGATAGAGCAATATTTGAAGAAGCAATAAGAAAAGCTAATGAAATTGTAAAAAAATCAATAGAAGTTAAAATATATTTTTTAAAAAGAGAAGAAGCATTAAAAATACCTGGAATAATTAAACTTGCAGAAAAAATGCCGCCTGAAATAGAAGAATTAAGAATTGTTGAAATACCAGGAATAGATATTCAAGCAGATGGTGGACCGCATGTTAAAAATACTAAAGAAATAGGAGAAATAATTCTTTTAAAAATAGAAAATAAAGGGAAAAATAAGAAAAGAATTTATTATAATGTGCCTTAAGGAAAATAAATTGATTTTTCAAAAATGAATAAAATTATTTAGAAAATTTGGAAATAATTATATCTTTCAATTTATTATCAATATCAATTAATTCATATTCAACTTCTATTGCTGGTTTATATTTAGAAATAATATCTCCTACTCCAGTGATAATATCATATAATATTAAATCGCAAGGAATTTTCTCTATTGTAGATAAAAAGTCATTTATTTGTTGTTCATCATATCCTACAGCTGGAAGAACATTTTCTAAATGTGGATATTCTTTATATATTTCTTTAATAAGCCCTATAGCATATGGTCTAGGATCAACTATTTCTTTAGCTTTATATTCTTTAGCTGCTAAATAAGCTGCTCCAAATTTTTTACCCCCATGAGTAACTGTAGGTCCATCTTCAATAACAAGAACAGATTTTCCTTTAATCATTAAGGGATTATCAACTATAACTTTCATTTTTGCTAATGTTATTTCTGCTTTATCATTAACAGATCTTATATTTTTAATAATACTTTCTAATGAAACTTTATCCGCATTTTCAATTTTATTTATTACAATAACATTAGACAATCTAACATTTATTTCTCCTGGAAAACTTTCAATTTCTTGTCCTGGTCTTGTTGCATCAGCTACTGTTATATAAAGATCAGATTTAATAAAAGAAACATCATTATTTCCTCCATCCCAAACAATTATATCTCCATCTTCTTCAGCTTTTCTTAAAACTTCCTCATAATCTATACCAGCATAAACAATTGCTCCTTTTTTAACAAGTGAATAAAATTCTCCTCTTTCTTCAATTGATAAATATTCATTTTTTAAAACATCTTCAATATTTTCAAATTTAATAATTTTCTTCTTTAAAAGATTTCCATAAGCCATTGGATGTCTTATAACTATAGGTTTTAAATTCATTTCTTTAAGTATTTTTACTATATAACGTGTTACAGTACTTTTTCCAACACCCGTTCTAACACCACAAATAGATATTACTGGTTTATTTGAAGAAAGCATTGTTTTTATATGAGAAACTATTTTAAAATCTATTCCTAAACTTAAAACCCAACTTCCAATTTTCATTAAATCGTTATATGTAAGATCACTAAAAGCTAATATAGCTTCATCTATTTTTTTCTCTTTAATTATTTTTGGCAAATCTTTTAAATCTATTATAGGTATTCCATTTGGATAATTTTTACCAGCTAATTCATATGGATAATTTTTACCAGTTTGTCTAGGAATTTGAGTAAATAAAAAAGCTAAAACTTCTATATCATTTGAATTTTTATAAAGCATATTGAATAAATGAAAATCTCTTCCTCCAGCTCCAATTATTACTATTTTTCTTTTATTTTTTGAAGTCATATAGATCAACTTTTAATATTTTGCTAAATGAATAATTTACTTCATTATTAAATTTTTTTAAAAATAATGAAATTTAAATCAAAAATAAAAATAAAGATATAAAATTAAAATTATTTTTGAATAAAAAGCTTAAAATTATATATCTTATGTTATTAAGAAGAATAAGTTAAAAAAAATAAAAATATTCTTAGAAATTCTAAGCATTCTTATTTATTTAAAATATTACCTCAAGGTAATATTTATATATTAGTTATTACCATAAAGTAATAAAAAAAAGGTGAGAGGAATGAATTTAAAAATAGTTTTAATGAATAAGGATAAAGTTTTATTAGAAATCCCTCTTTCAAATGAAGAATGGAATAAAGAAAAAATTGAGAAAGAAATAGAAAATATAATTAAAGAGCATGAAGAAATTATCAAATTTTTTAATACTTTCTCTAATAAAAATAGAATAAAAATGTTTTGTAAATTTTTAAATGATGATGATTATTGTGTAAATTTTGCTGAATTTATTAATGAATATAGGCTTAATCCAAAAATTGTTTGGGATAATATAGAAAAATTTTTAAAACTTGGGTTTGTAAAATATGAGGAAAGAGGAAAGTATAGACTTTCAGAATATGGAAGAATGAGCTTTATACTTACAAATATTATTTATCCTCGCATGCTAAGTATTTTAAAAGAAGTTTGTGGTGAAGAGAAAAATGAGTAAAGAAAATATTGAAGAAGTTACTTTAAAAGTAGTTGAAGCAAAACAAAGAGATGTAGGTAGAAAAATTGCTAGAATAGATAATGAAATAATGAGAAAACTTGATTTAGTTCCAGGAGATATAATTGAAATAATTGGTAAAAAGAGTACTACAGCAATTGTTTGGCCTGCATATAGAGAAGATGAAAAAGCAGGAATTATTAGAATTGATGGAGAAACTAGAAGGAATGCAGGTGTTACTGTAGGAGATGTTGTTCAAATAAGGAAAGCAAAAGCTAAACCAGCTAAAAAAGTTGTTTTAGCACCATTTGAACAACTTCCATTCATTGGTGATATTGGAAGAATAGTACTTGTTCAATTAATGAATCAACCTGTTTCAAAAGGAGATGTTTTAGTAGTTCCTATATTAGGAGTTGGATTAGAATTAAAAGTAATTTCAACAAATCCTCCCCCACCAGTAATAATTAATGAAGAAACATCCATAGAAATAAGTAGAACACCTGTAAAAAGAGAAGAAGAAATTTCTGGAGTAACATATGAAGATATAGGTGGATTACATGAAGAATTACAAAGAATTAGAGAAATGATAGAGCTACCTATGAAACATCCTGAATTATTTAGACATCTTGGAATAGAGCCACCAAAAGGATTGCTTTTATATGGTCCACCTGGAACAGGAAAAACATTAATAGCAAAAGCATTAGCAAATGAAACTGGTGCTCATTTTATAACAATAAATGGTCCAGAAATAATGAGCAAATATTATGGTGAATCAGAAGCTAGATTGAGAGAAGTTTTTCGTGAAGCTGAAGAAAATGCTCCTAGTATAATTTTCATAGATGAATTAGATGCGATTGCTCCAAAAAGGAGTGAAGTTACTGGAGAAGTTGAAAGGAGAGTTGTTAGTCAACTTTTAACTTTAATGGATGGATTAAAAAGCAGAGGACAAGTAGTTGTTATAGGTGCTACTAATAGAGTAGAAGCAATAGATCCCGCTCTTAGAAGGCCTGGAAGATTTGATAGAGAAATTAAAATAGGAGTTCCTGATAAGAATGGTAGAAAAGAAATACTTCAAATACATACACGTAGAATGCCATTGGATAAAGATGTTAATTTAGATGAATTAGCAGAAATAACATATGGATTTGTAGGAGCAGATTTAGCAGCATTAGCTAGAGAAGCAGCTATGAATGCTTTAAGAAGAGCTTTACCTCATATAGATTTAGAGAAAGAAGTCATACCAGTTGAAGTTTTAGAAAAAATAAAAGTAACGAGAGAAGATTTTGCAAATGCTTTAAGGAATATTCAACCATCTGCATTAAGAGAAGTAATACTTGAAATACCGAATGTAAAATGGGAAGATATTGGAGGATTAGAAAATGTAAAACAAGAATTAAGAGAAGCTGTTGAATGGCCTTTGAAATATCCAGATGTATTTAAAAGACTTGGAATAAAGCCTCCAAGAGGAATACTTTTATATGGTCCACCTGGAACAGGAAAAACACTTTTAGCAAAAGCAGTTGCAACTGAAAGCCAAGCAAACTTTATTTCAGTTAAAGGACCTGAAGTTTTAAGCAAATGGGTTGGAGAATCTGAAAAAGCAATAAGAGAAATATTTAGAAAAGCTAGAGAAACTGCTCCATGCATAATATTCTTTGATGAATTAGATTCTATAGCTCCTAGAAGAGGAATACATGGAGATTCAGGAGTAACAGATAGAATAGTAAATCAATTACTCACTGAAATGGATGGAATGCAAACTCTTAAAGAAGTTGTTATTATAGGAGCTACAAATAGACCAGATTTAATAGATCCTGCTCTTTTAAGACCTGGAAGATTTGATAGAGTTTTATATGTTCCTCCACCAGATGAAAAAGCAAGATTGCAAATATTTAAAATCCATACTAGAGATATGCCTTTAGCAAAAGATGTTAATATAGAAGAATTAGCTAAAATTACTGAAGGATATACTGGAGCAGATATTGAAGCATTATGTAGAGAAGCAGCATTAACAGCTGCTAGAGAAAATATTGAAGCAAAAGAAATAAATGCAAAACATTTCATGGAAGCTTTAAAGAAAATTAAACCAAGCGTATCAACTGAAGAATTAAAAGAGTATGAAAGAATAATTAAAGATTTTAAGAGGTCTACTGCTTATATTAGGTAAAGCTAATCTATAGCTAAAGCCGGAAGTTTAAATTTTATAATTTTTTTTATTTTATCATTTATCAAATTATTAAAAATAAATTTATATAAAATTATAAAAAAGGATAAAATATGGCTTGTTTATCTGATAAAGAAATATTAAAGAGAATAATATCTGAAAATCCACTAATTAAAGATTATATTAATTTAGAAAAACAAATTCAACCAGCTGGCTTTGATTTAACACTTAATTCTGTTTATTCACTAGCTTCTCATGGAGAAATTCATGATTCAAATATTAAAGAAGATATTTTACCAAATTATGAAGAAATAAAAACGATAAATGAATTATATAATTTAAGTAAAGGAGCGTACCTTATTATTTATAATGAAATTATAAATCTTCCAAAAAATTTAATGGCTTTAGTATTTCCTAGATCAACATTAATTAGAATGGGCGCAACTATTTATACAGCTATTTGGGACCCTGGATATAACGGAAGAGGAAGAGGCTTACTTAATGTTTTTAATGAAAAAGGAATTATTTTACGTAAAAATTCTAGAATTGCTCAAATTGTATTTTTTAAATTAACAAGCAGCTCAAGTAGAGCATATTCTGGAAAATATATTAAAGAAGGATTATAAAATAAATATAAACTTAAATATTAAATATAAAAATAATATTTAAAGATATTTAGGAGAAATGGTGAAGGAATTGAATTTGATAAAAAAGATTATATTATTTTCTTTAATTGCTTTTATATTACTTTTCTTTTTCTCTTTCTTGGAATATTATATTTATGGAAATTTTAATTTTAATTATAGTAGAATTTCTATTCTTGTAGGAAGCATTATATCAGGATTAATAATTGCATTTTTAAGCAAATCTATTAAAAATTCATTAATTTCAATGATAATTGGTGGAGGATTATCTTTAGTAATTATTTCATATCTTGCAATAAATAAAATTTTTTTGGAAACAATAGGAATAATTTCTGAAGCAATAACTCTTCAAGGGTATATTTTTGGTAGATTGATTGTTTTATCTTTAGCATTATTATCAACTATAGTTTTTAGTTATCCATTATCATTAAAGAAATCAAAAGAAGAAAAAATTGCAAAGAAAATAGAAGAAGAAGTAATGGTTGAAAAAATTCAAGTTAGAGAAATTCCAGAAAAAGCTAAAGAAGAAGTTGAGGAAGAAATAAAAGAAGAAATTAAAATGCCTACACCAGAAGAAAAAATAGAATCTTTCTTACCTAGAGAAGAAGAAAAGAAGGAAGTAACTAAAGAAATTTTAAGAAGCTTTCCAGAATTTAAAAGCTGCCCTTATTGCAATTCTAAAATACCATTTGAAGCTATATTTTGTCCTAGATGCGGAAAAAAAGTTGCAACATAAATAAAAGAAGTTTCTAAAAAATAGGTAAAAAAGATGCGAATAGTACCAATATCATTTGAAAGTATTGGAGTTAGAAGTATGTCTACTTTTATTGAAACAAAAGATGCGAATATAATGATTGATCCTGGTGTATCACTTGCACCTTATAGATATGGCCTTAAACCTCATCCATTTGAAATTAAAAGGCTTGAATATAGTTGGGAGAGAATTGTTAAATTTGCAAAAAAATCAGATATAATAATTATTACACATTATCATTATGATCATCATAATTTATGGGATGATTTAAATATTTATGATAACAAAGAAGTTTTAATTAAACATCCTAAAGAGAATATTAATTTTAGTCAAAAAAGGAGAGCAGAAAAATTTATTGAAAAAATAAAAGAAAAAGCTAAAGTAATAGATTATATTGATGGAAAAGAATACGATATTGGAAATACAATTATAAAATTTTCTAAGCCTGTCTTCCATGGAATAGATGCAAGATTAGGATATGTAATTGAAGTATTTATTGAAGAAGATTTTAGATTTATTCATACGAGCGATGTAGAAGGATTATTACAAGAAGAACAATCCTTATTCATTATTGAAAATCAACCAAGTATGATTATACTCGATGGTCCATTATCTTATATACCTAATTTTTTAAAAGAAGAAACATTGGAAAAATCTCTTAATAATATAATTAATGTTATTTATAAATGTCCATTAGAAATCCTTATTTTAGATCATCATTTTTTGAGAGATTTGGAATGGAGAAGAATAGCTGAAAAAATTTTCAATATTGCAGAAGAATTAAATGTTAAAGTACAAACAGCAGCTCAATATATGAAATTACCTTTAGAAATACTTGAAGCAAATAGAAAAAAACTTTATGAAGAATATCCAAAAGCAAGATATACTGGAAGGAAAGATAAATACATAATTCAAAAATTTTTATTTAAATAAAAAATAATTCAAAAATCATTTCTTTTCCATCAATAGAAGCTTTAAATGAATAATTAATATATTTTTCAATTTCTTTAGGAGTGCCAAAGAAGATTTTTTTAATATTATGTGTTTTAATGATTTCTTCGAATAAATCTTTAGGTAAAATTTTTTCTAAATTTTCAGAAATATAAATTTCTTCAATAGGTGTTGGAAGTGGTACATTTATTCCCTTCTTGAATTTCCATACAGTAGAATTAAAATTGATTATTAATTGAGTTAATTTTAATAAATCGCTTTCCCATGAAGGATCTATTTTTGGAAAATTATTAATATGGATACTCTCACCTTTGCTATACAATACACGCCAAATAGCATCTGTTGAGAAAGGCTCTATAGGAGCTAATGTAAGCAATATATTTTTAAGAACTATATGCATTGTATACCAAGACCCTTTTTGAAATTCTAATGGAAATTCTTTATTTCTATTATAAGCTCTCTTTTTAACAATTTCTAAATAATGGTCTGCAAAAATATGCCATACAAATGATCTTGCTTTATAAACAATTGGTTGAAAATCATATTTCTCATAAGCATCACTAGCTATTTTTATAAAATTAGACAATTCAGCTAAAATCCATTTATCTGTATTATTTAATTTATATTCTTTTTCTGGAATTGGAAATTGAGAAATAAATCTAGCTATATTCCATATTTTTTGTATAAATTTTGAAGCAGCTTTAATCCTTTCTTCTGAAAATCTTAAATCACTTCCTAATGATGCTTCACCTGCACCCCATAATCTTATAGCAGAAGCCCCATATTTTTTAAATAATGGAATAGGATCAACAATGTTCCCTTTACTTTTTGACATTTTTTCTCCTTTTTCATCCATCATTAAGCCTGAAATCCAAATTTCTTTAAAAGCAGGCTTATTTAATAATTGATAAACTCTTAATAAACTATACCAAAGCCAAGTTCTTACAATTTCTTTACCTTGAGGCCTTATACTACATGGATGATTCTTTTTGAAAAATTCATCATCTTTACCATATTTTAAAATATAAAGTGAAGAAATTGAACTATCTATCCATGTATCAACAGTTCTATTTTCTCCAATAAATCCTTTATTAGAATTACAATAAGGACATTTATCAAAAGGCGGATTTTCTTTCCATGGTTGATAATATTTACCAGATTCTGGCAAAATTGCTTTTCCACAATTTTTACAATACCATATTGGCAATTCAGTACCATAGAATCTTCTTCTACTAATTGGCCAATCACTTTGAATAGAATTTATCCAATTTATTAAAATTTGTTTATTTTCAGGTGGATAAAATTTTATTTCATCAATTATTTTTCTTAAATCATTTAAGAAATCCAATTGTTTTAAATAATATTCTTCCATTTCAATAAATTCTATCGGAGTATGGGATCTCCAACAAACAGGAATTGAATGTATTCTCTTCTCTTCTTTTAAAATCAATCCTTTATCTTTAAGTTCTTTAATAATAGCATTCCTTGCTTCTTCTATTTTTAATCCAGAAAATTTTCCTGCATTCTCATTCAATCTACCATCTGGATTGATTATTATTTTTGGTTTAAGCTTAAGCTCTCTAAATAATCTTATATCTGATAAATCACCAAATGAACAAACCATCATTGCTCCTGTTCCAAATTCGATATTAGCAGCTGGATGAGGAATAATTGGAACTTCTTCATTAAATATAGGAACAATTGCTATTAATCCATGTAGATTCTTATATCTTTCATCTTCTGGATGAACAATTATTGCTTTACAAGAAGCAAGCAATTCAGGTCTAGTAGTAGCAATTATTAAATCTGAATTTGTTTGTTTTATTTTAAATTTTATATAAACTAAATTTGTTTCTCTTTCTTCATATTCCACTTCTGCATCTGCAATAGTTGTTTTACAATCTGGACACCAATTTGAAACTCTTTTTCCAAGATAAATTAAACCCTTTTTCCAACATTCTATAAGAGTTTTTTGAGTAATTGCTCTATATTCTGGACTATCTGTATAATATAAATTATCTTGACTTGAAAAACTATTACAACTCATTCCAACTCTTCTTGCAGTTTCAATAAGAGATTTTGTATTTTCATCAAGTAAAATTGAACATTTTTTAATAAATTCTTCTCTTGGAGTATTTTCCATACTTATACCAAATTTTTTCTCTGCTTCAACTTCAATTGGTAAACCATTTCTATCAATTCCCATAGGGAATAATACATTATATCCTTTCATTCTTTTATATCTAGCAATCATATCTATTTGAGAATAATGAACTACACCACCAATATGCCAAGGGCCAGAAGCATAAGGAGGAGGAGTATCTATAGAAAATACTGGAGCATTTTTTCTTTCATCAAATTTATAAATCTCTTCTTTTTCCCATAATTCTATTAATTCTAATTCTTTTGAAATATCCCATCTTTTATCAAGCTTTGGTTTAAATTCTTCCATATCAACACCTTATTCATGTATATATGGATAAAAACAAATTTAAAAATTATTCTTTTGCTTTATATTTTCTAAGTTTTATATTTGCTTCTTTTAAAAGTTTTTTTGCTAATTCATCTTCATAATCTTCTTCATAAACTATTTCAGAAATTTCAGCATTTATTATCATTTTAGCACAAATACTGCAAGGGAAATGCGTAGTATAAAGAGTTGCTCCTTTAGTACTAACTCCAAATACTGCTGCTTGAATTATACAATTTTGCTCAGCATGTAATCCACGACATAATTCTTGTCTTTCTCCAGCAGGAATATTTAATTTTTCTCTCATACATCCTACTTCACTGCAATGCGGCAAACCTTTTGGAGCTCCATTATAACCAGTAGCTAAAACTCTTTTATCTTTAACTAATAATGCTCCAACTTTTCTTCTAAGGCATGTAGACCTTTTAGAAATTAATTTAGCCATTTCCATAAAATATTCATCAAGCGAAGGTCTTTCAGAATTCATTTAAATCAGCCTAATAATTTTATGAAAAGAAAAATATAGTTTCTTTTAAATATTTAAGCTTAAATTTATTTTATGAAAATAAAAAAATAGAAGCAAGAGTGATGAAGAATGGTTAGTAAAATAAAAATTAAAAAAATTGCTGAAATAGTTGTAAAATGTATAAATTTAAAAAAGGGAGAAAATGTTTTAATTCGTGGAAATAATTATTTTCAAAATGTTATTGAAGAAATATCTTTAGAAATAGCTAAAAATGGAGGAATACCTTTTATTTCAATTCAAAGCGATAATTATCTTAAAAGATATTATGAATTAGTCCCTGAAGAATATATTAGACAAACTCCACAACATTTTTTAGGAGCAATAGAAAAAACTGACGTAATAATAAGTATGGATTCCTTTAAAGATCCAACAATAAATGCTAAACTTCCAAGAAATAAAATTGAAGCAAATACTGAAGCATATCAACCTATTAGAGATATTATAAATGAAAAACAAAAAAGATGGCTATATTTAGGTTGGCCAACACCTGAAGCAGCAAAATATTTTAAAATATCTCTTAGAAAATTAGAAGATATAATAATAAATGGAATATTGATAGATTATAATAAGCTTAATGAAAAATGCATGAAAATTGCTAAAATACTTGAAGAAGCTATAAAAATTCATGTAATGGATAATAAAGGAACAGATTTATATTTGAAAATAAATGGTAGAAGAATAAATTTAGATGATGGAATAATAAGCGATGAAGATATTTCTATTGGAGAAGTGGGAGCAAATCTTCCAGCAGGAGAAATATTTATTGCTCCTATTGAAGAATATGGAGAAGGAACTTTATTTTGTCCATTAACAAGAGATAGATTTACAGGCAAGATTATTAAAGATGCATTATTAGTTTTCAAAAATGGAAAAATTGTTTTAGAAGAAAGTAATGCAAAGAAAAATTTTGATCAATTAAAAGATACTGTAGAAAAATGCATGATAATTGATGAAAAGAGATATACAAAAATAGGAGCAAATAACATTTGTGAAATAGGAATAGGATTAAATCCTCATATAAAAGAAGCTATAGGATACATTTTAACTGATGAGAAAATTGAAGGTACTATACATGTTGCTATAGGAGAAAATAGAGGATATGGAGGAAAAATAGCTTCTTCACTCCATTGGGATTTTGTTACTTCTCCGGGAATTACATTAGAGATTGAAAAGAAGAATGGTGAAAAAATAACAATTATGGAAAATGGAAAGATATTAATATGAAAATATTTAATCAAATACTTTAGCTGCAATATAAGCTTGACCGAGAGAGATATTTCCATCATTTGGCGGAACTAATTCGTTTATAAAAATTCTTAGATTATTCTCTTTAATATTTTCTTTTATTCTTTTTAAAAGATAAATATTTTGGAAAACTCCTCCACTTAATGCAATATTATTTATTCCATATTTCTCAGAAGTTAAAGAAATAGCTTCAACAATTATTTTTGCAATAGTATTATGGAATTTTGATGAAATAATAGATGGATATATGTTTTTCTTTAAATCTTCTAATATTTCTAAAATCATATATTTTGTTTCAAAAATTAAATTCTTATCACCTTTTATATTATAATTATAAAAATCTTTAACATTTTCATTTGCTATATGCTCTAACATTATTGCTGCATGACCTTCAAATTCATTAATATCAACAAGTCTAATTATTGAAGAAATAGCATCAAAAAGTCTTCCAAGAGAAGAAGTTAAAGGAGAATTTATTTTATTCTTTATTTGCTTAAGAACTATTTCCATTTTTTTACCAAAAGTTTTTTCTGCAAAATTTATAACAATTTCATTATCAATTCCTAAAGCATTAACCATATAGCTTAAAGCCATTCTACGAGGTTCTTTAGATGCTAAATCTCCTCCAGGCATGCAAACTTGCTCAAAAAAGCCAATCCTTTTAAATTTCTCAATTTCATTCAATAAAAGCAATTCTCCTCCCCATATAGTATTATCCAATCCTAATCCAAGACCATCACATGAAAAACCAATTACAGACTCATTAATATTATGTTCAGCTAAAACACTAGCAATATGAGCATGATGGTGTTGAATAGCGATTCTCTCTCCATTAAAATTAAGAGCATATTCAGTTGATAAATACATTGGATGATAATCATGAGCAACTACTTCAGGATTAGCTCTAAATAATTTAATAAAATGCTTAATAGCATTTTTAAAGAAATTAAATGTTTCAATATTTTCTAAATCACCTATATGCTGACTTAAATATGCTTTTTTACCAATTAATAAACAAAAAGTATTTTTTAATTCTGCTCCGCATGCAAGAATTTCCTTTTTAGAAATTATAGGGATTTCTATTGGTAAAGGGGCATAACCTCTTGCTCTTCTTATAAATAAAATCTTATTATTAAATAAAGTAACAACAGAATCATCACATCTATTATAAATATCTCGATTATGCATTAAAAAAGCATCAGCCAATTTAGAAAGTTTAAATCTAGCATTTTCATTTTTAATAACTATAGGTTCATCTTTAATATTTCCACTTGTCATTACAATTGCTTCAATATCATTTAATTCTTTAAGAATTAAATAATGTAAAGGAGTATATGGAAGCATTACTCCAAGATAATTATTTTTAGGAGAAACACTTTCAGCTATAATATTTACATCTTCTTTCTTTTTGAGTAAAACTATTGGCCTTTCATTTGAAGATAAAATACTTTCTTCAAATTCATTTACATAACAGAATTTTTTTATTTTATCAATACTGAAACTCATTATTGCGAAAGGTTTAAACATTCTATTTTTTCTCTTACGAAGTTCTTTAACAACATTTTCATTTGTTGCATCACATGCTAAATGGAAACCACCTAAACCTTTTATAGCAATTATTTTCCCTTCACGTATAGCTTCTATTGTTTTTTCAATAGCTTCTTCATTAAAAAATTTATTTTTATTGTCTTTATCTTCAAACCATATTTTTGGTCCACATATAGGACATGCATTTGGTTGAGCATGATAACGTCTATCAAAAATATCATTATATTCTTTTTCACATTCTTTACACATTTTAAACTTTCTCATTGTAGTATTAATTCTATCATATGGAAGAGCTTTTATTATTGTAAATCTTGGACCACACTGTGTACAATTAGTGAATGGATACCAATATCTTCTATTATTTAAATTTAGAATATCTTCTATGCATTTATTACACGTAGCTATATCTGGAGAAACAAGAGATGCCTCCCCCAAGTCTTCAGAGCTTTTACTTATTTCAAAAGCTTTATAACCAATTGGTGAAAGAAATGTTACTTGAATGTTTTCTATTCTTGAAATAGATGGCTTTTCTTCTTTAATAAGTTTTAGGAATGTTTCTATTGATTTTTTTGAACCTTCAACTTCTATTAAAACACCTGTAACCATATTTTTTACAAAGCCATTAAGATTTAGAGATGTAGCTAATCTGTATATGAATGGTCTAAAGCCTACTCCTTGAACTATACCTGAAACTTTGATTCTAGCTCTAATTTTTTCATTTTCCATTCTTAAATACGATAGAATTTTACTTAATACTTGTATGTAAATTTTTCTTTTTAATGAAACGATATTAGATTTATTGTATGTATAATATATTATACATTTATGAATCGGTATAAAATGTTTTTTAGTAGAAATTACCCTATTTATTAAATAAAAAATTATATATCGATAAAAATTTTATATATATTAGTATAAAAAGGGTGGAAAAATGTCTAAATGTGGCAGAAAAGCAACAAAAAAGAAGAAAGCATCAAAGAAGAAGAAATGATTTTTTTTCTCCCATTATTTTTTTAAACCATATTTTTCAAAAAATGTAATTTCATCTAGCTTCCTTTTATGTGGTGGAGTAGGTTTTTCTGCAGGATATCCAATTGGTATTATAGCAACAGGTCTAACATATTTTGGAATATTGAGTATTGAAATTACTCTTTCTTCAGAAAAAGCACCTATCCAACATGCTCCTAATCCAAGAGCATGAACACTTAAAAGGATATTTTGAGTCGCGGCTGCAGCATCTTGAATCGAATAAAGTGTTTCCCCTCTTATTCCATATCTTGAGCTAGATTTTCTAATATTTGTGCAAACAACTATTACTACAGGTGCTTCAGCTATAAAATATTGTCCATAAGCTGCTTCAGCTAATCTCATTTTTAATTCTTTATCTTTAACTATTATAAATTCCCATGGTTGAATATTTCCTGCTGAAGGAGCCCATCTAGCTGCATCTAAAATTTTCTCAATAAATTCTTCTGGGATTTCTTTTTCTTGAAATGCTCTTATGCTTCTCCTACCTTTAATAGCATCAAACACATCCATTTACTATCATATTTTAATTAAAAAGAAAGATTATAAACTTTTTATATTATAAAAATTTTAAAAAAATTAAAGCATTTTTTGAATTAAAATCGATTTTCTTTCCTTAAAGAATTTTTTAGTCATACCCATGGTTTGAATATCCATATCCCTAACTTTAACTACTATGGGTAAATCTCCTACAACATAGCCAAGTATAAAGCAATGTTTTGGAGGTAACTGGCTTACAATAGATTTTATACTTTCAGAATCTATCCTAGAAGCTTTAGAAATGAAATCTAAATCATTTTCATTCGTAAAATTAAATAAGAATATATTATCTGCTTGCCTATAAATTGTTTCTGGTATAGAATCTGGTTGATTTGTAACGAAAATAGGAAATAAACCAAAATGTCTCATTCTAGTTACTAGATCATCCCAATAAGTATTTCTAATATACAAATGTGCTTCTTCTGCCAATAAGAAAATTGGTGGAATCTTATCATCTTTAAGAAGAGTACCAAGTTTGCTTAATATATATTCAACAACTATTTTTCTAGTTATAGGAATAAGACTTTTCATATCTATTATAATCAATGTTCCATCATCAATAGAATTTATTTCATCCATTAAAGATGTAGCTTCATTTTCATTATTTGTAAAGAAGCGAGAAGCTTTTAATGCAAGCATTCTAGAAATTAATGCATCCCTAACAGATTCATGAATAGATGCTCTCTGTATAAATTCTATCAAATCATCAATTGTTAAAGACATCCTTTTATGTTCAATTGTATGCCAAATTCTTGCAAATTCTCTACAACTTGTTCCAGGAGTATTATATACATATTCAAGTACATCAAGTAATACTTTCAATCCAGCATCTTTTATCGTTACTTTAAAATTCTCTCCAGGAATTAAGATTTTAATTTTATTAGCTAATTTATTTGGTTCTCCTAGCTTATTCTTATTTAAATTTACATATTCTCCATTAATATCAAATACTATACATTTAGCTCCATATTCAACAAGTGAAGAAACTATTATTTTTGCTATATGCGATTTTCCAGTTTCTTTTTTTCCAGTTATAATTGTTAATCTTCCATCAAATGCTTCAGCATTTATATAAAAATCTTGTCCGGAAACTTTCCCAATATTTATTTTTCTAAATCCATCTACTTTAATTAATCTATAAAGAGTATCGATATCTGCTTTTCTTATGAAGGATTTGAATCTAGATGGTAACCAAGAACTTCCAAAAATAAGATTATCTCCTTCAGCAATTGCACGTATTTTTGTTGAGACAATTCTAGCATCTTTTATTAAAAGCATAAAAGAATTCGTATCAAAAGGATCTATCAAATTTGTATCTATTTTTTCAAGAGACATCGTTCTAAGTAAATCTTCAAGTATTCCAGGTGTTTGAACATAATTTACATCTATTACTTGCAATAAAGCATATTTTCCATTCCCTTCTTCAGCAATTAAATAATCTCCTTTTTGTATTTCAACATCTTCTGGAAAGCATATTATTTGTATTGAATTTTTCTCCTTTTTTAATATTTTCATTTTAAATCACTTTCTAAAATGGTTGAAATAAAGTTTCCCTAATATCTTCATTTTCATATATTGGAAAATTAAATTCACTTGCAAGTAATCTTTGAAAACCAATAACATCGATTTTATTAAAAGTTGATAATACATGAGCTAATAATAAAGTTTCAGGATATCCATAAATTATAGCATCATTATTCAATAATATACCTAATGCTTCAATATGTTTATCTTTTGAAAAAGGTGCAATATCTAATCTATAAGAATAAGGAAAAGGAGATAAGCGTGCAACATAAATATTTCCAAAGCATTTATACTTCATTTGTTTTAAACAATTGTCAATATTAATTACATATGGATATGATTCTTTACTTTGAATTTCTGTTATTCTTACACCATGAATTCTCAATCTAGTCATTTTTGAAAAAGCCATGATTATATTATTATTTTTTTGAGAAGTTTCAATTATTTTTTTCATAATAGAAATTGGACTATCTATTGTTCCAGCTGTAAGAGAACCATCAAAAAGAAGAATAGAATCTGAGAATTTTTCAGCAACATAAATTTGAAGCCAACGATCGAATAAATTCCCTATTCTTTTAGGAATATGTTCAAGTAATGGTGGATTAACATTTTCTTTTAATCCAAAAAATATATTTCTAAGCCTATTATAAATTAAATAAGAATTTTCTTCACAAATATAAAATGGAAAAGGTCCTATTAAATAAGCTGATGCTTTATTTAAAAAACGATGTATTATTGCACCTCTTATAGCAATTATAAAACCTTCACTATTCTCTGCTATTTTAATAGAAGAAGTATCTATAGCAATTATAGGTTTTTTAATTTCAATAGGCTTTATTGAAAAAGAAATAGGTTCTCCTTGCTTAAAATCTATTATCAAGATATCTTCATTATGATCATCATCATCAATATTTTTATCTAGCACAGGAAAGAAATATTCATCATTATTTATTTTATTTAAAGATATTAATCCTAAATTAGAAAAAGCTTTTAAATAAGTACTGCTAGCTATATCTAGGTGTAAAGAGGGTTTGTTTAAAGGTATTGAATTTTGTTGTATATTTTGCACCGCTTTTCAACCATTAAATAATAATATTTCCGTGCTTATAAATGTTGCTCAATTTGATCAATTAGTGAATGGAAATGAGCAATGAAATTCCCATAAAAGTAAGGTTAAAAATAGGTTCTATAGAAGTAGAGCTTGAATGTCCTCAAAAAGATCTTGAAAAAACTATTAAAAATGTTATTTCAGCTTTTAAAAGCAATTTAGAAGAAAAAGCTATAATAGAAAAAGAGCCTGAAATAAAAAGTGAAATAATTCAAAAAAGAAAACCATCTGATAATTTAACTTGTAGAGATTTAATAGAAGCAATTTATAAAGAAGGATGGTTTTCTGAAGAAAGAAGTTTATCAAATGTAGTTGAAGAAATAGCTAGAAGAGGATATAATTATAATTCAACAGCAGTATCCCATGTATTACTTGATTTAGTAAGACAAGGAATATTAGAAAGAAGAGGAAAGCCTAGAAATTATAGATATATTTCTAAATTTAAAAAAGAAGAAAGTATTACTCTTGATTCTAAAAAAATAGAGGAAGTTAAAGTAAATAATATAAATTAAAGATTTTTCTATGGCTTACTTGAATATATCTTATTTCTTACTTTTTGAAGAATATTATCTACATCTTTTAAACCAAGTTTATCTAATGTTTCTGAAGTAGGAATACCATATTCATCCCATCCTAAAGTTTTATAATATTCGCTTTTTGTTTTAAGAAAATCTTCTTTATTTGTAGCACTTCCTTTTTTCGGACCAGAAGGAAGAGGTTCATAAAATCTTTCAGGATTTTCATCATGAATTCTAGGATCCCAATAAATATCAGGTCCGCCAAGTAATAAAAATGTGCGTTGAATAGCTAATACTCTAGCAGCAATTTTTTCATACCATTCTTCTTTAGTTATATTCCATCCAGTAATAGCTTGTAAGAAATCCCATAACCAATCTAATTTGAAAACATTAAATGCACACACTACGCCACTATCTGCAAATAGCATTGACATTTCACATTTCCATAATTCTTCACGTATTAATCCAGCTACTGAAGTATGGTCTCCTCCTTGTACAGAACATGCATAAGCAATTATTGGTGGATAATCTAATCCACTTCTTATTCCATGCGCTCCAATTGCTATTCCTTTGCTTTGAATAGCATATTTCATTAAATCAATTTTCTTTCTTTTAGATAATCTTAAAGCAGCTCTATAAGTTCCTTCAGCTAAAATATTTCCTATACCTTTTCTATATGCTATTTTTTCAGCTAATCTTGCAAATGCTTTTGGATTGCCCCATTCAAGTTCAATACCTAAATCTTTCTTTGTTAAAATCCCTCTTTGATATAATTCAGCTGTAAAACCAAGAACATTTCCTCCTTGTATGCCACATAAACCCAAATCATCTATTACAGAAGACATATAGACATTTCCTTCAGGAGTAAATATTCCTAAATTTGTACCAAGGTATGCTTGCAATTCATAATCTGGATTATCTGTTATAGCTCCTTTAAATTCTCCATCTTTTATTACTGCAAGTTTAAGACATGTTGTTGGACATCCATCATCTCCCCAATATCTTTTTATCCATACTCTTTCTTCAAATTTATCAACTCCAAAACTTTTATTATCATGCCATTCTTCTTGCCAATTTCTAATAGGTTCAGAACTAGTATCTGCACCAAATCCATATCCTCCAAAACCAGTACCCCATCTTCTCCAATCATCTTTTTCTTGAATAGAAACTTTGCAAACTTCTGCTATTAAGCTTAAAACTTTCTCTTTATTTGCTACAGGTGGAAGAGGATTTGAACCTTTAACAACAATTGCTTTAAGTTTCTTTGAACCCATTACTCCTCCATATCCACCATATCCTGCTGCATGAGACCATTTTGACATTACAGCAGCTATTCTAGATTTATTTTCTCCAGCTGGACCAATATAGAGTATTCCAGGGTCTTTCCATAATCCTTTCCAAGGCCATTTATTTGATAATTCTTTAAATGTTTCTTTAATTAATATTTCCGTTGTTTCTTTCCCTTTTTTACCCCAAATATGAGCTGCATCTTTTATTTCTATAAAATCATCTTTTATGAATAAATAAACTGGTTTTTTTGCTTCTCCACTTACAATTATTCCATCATATCCAGCACATTTAAGTTCTATTGCAAAATTCCCAGCAACAGTTGAGCCGACTATTCCATTACTTTGAGGGGATTTTCCAGAAACGCATATTCTTGCTCCTGGAAAATATCCTGTTAATGGTCCAGTTAAAAATAATAAAAGATTTTCAGGACCTAAAGGATCTACCTCTTCCCATTTATTTCCAAGTCTATCCCATAAAATTTTTGATGCTAAAGCTCTCCCACCTATATATTCTCTTAAAATTTGTTCATCGATTTTCTCTACATTTATTTTTTCATTAGATAAATCTACTTCAATAAATTTTCCATTATATCCATATAACATTTTATACCACCTCTTTATCAAATTCTTCTCCATAAATATTTCTAGCAAGATCTTTAGTTATTTCTTGAGGTGTTCTTGCATAAAGTTTTATAGAAAGTGGATTAGACACTGGACTACTAGGTCTTGGGGCTACCCATAAAGCATTCCATTTACCTTCTTGACAAACTTTTACACATTCTGGATCTCCATTACATAAATCGCATATGATTATATGTTTCTTTGTTGGATGCATATGTGGAATTTTACCTGGACATGCATCTATACATTTTCCACATGCAATACATTTCTCTTTATCAACTTTTACAGCACTTGTTTCTTTATTTATCGATAAAGCATTTGTAGGACATGCTTCTACACAAGGATAATCTGGACATTGAACACAAAGGTGTGGCACTTCAATACCTGGAATAAGCATAAAAACTCTTATTCTAGATGCTTCAGGCCATATTTCTCCTTCATGTTTAAGAGAACAAGCAATTTCACATCTTCTACATCCACTACATTTAGAATAATCTCTTGCAATCCATATTTGAGTCATTTTTTATCAATAAGATAAATATAATTAGAATATATTAATTTTTCTATTCAATAATTTAAATTTTTGGGATAATATTTTCTATTAAATGCTTTAAACCAGTTATTGTTAAAACATAACTACCTCTTGATAATCTTCTAATATAACCATTTTTAATAAGATTACTAATTTTTCCAGAAATAGATTTTTGAGATTTATTAAGAAAATTGCTTATTTCTAATAAGGATGCTTCAGGAGAATCTCTTAAA
Source organism: uncultured Nitrososphaeria archaeon (assembly GCA_964532175.1). Lineage (GTDB taxonomy): Archaea > Thermoproteota > Nitrososphaeria_A > Caldarchaeales > JAVZCJ01 > JAVZCJ01. The sequence continues at coordinate 62,032 of CAZHGP010000001.1, read as the reverse complement.
CCAATGGAATGTTCTATGTATAATTTTAATAAAAATAACATTATTCCATCAATTAAGGAATAATTATTAATTGGATTTAGAAAGAAAATTCCTTCATTTTGATTATAAGCTAAAATTTTACTTGCTTTTTCAAGTATATCTTGAATATTAATTGAATAACTTATTTTTGATGCTAAAGAATATGCTGGAATAACTTTTTCTAAAAATGCTATAACTGATCTATAAACTTGTTCCGGATTACCTTCAAATGTAGCAGATAAATCTTTATAAGAAATATTAATTTTAAGGTTTTCATTTTTTTCAGACATTCTATTCTTTTACAACTCCTTTTATTTTTTCATTTTAATTAATTTTTCTCCAATTGGAGAATATTTATATTTTCCTTCATCAATTTTAAATACAAGATTAGATTTAACCATTTCACTTAATCTAGCTCTTACAATTTTGCTATCTATTCCAGTAGCTTCAGAAATTTGTTGAGGAGTAAGGAAATCATTTTGAATTAAACCCATTGCTGCTCCAATATAAGCACCTGCTAAAGCTAATACTATTTTTCTCTTTGCATCATTTTCTCCATGAACTATTATTTTACTATCTATTATTTTAACTTCATCCGATATCATTTCAGATAATGCATTTATATCTATTTTTCCAACAATTTTTTTAATCGCTTCAAATGATGGAAAAATTGTTGAAAAATATTTATTAATACTATTCCATACATCATAAAAATTTCCTTTAAATTCTATACGTGTATTATTATATTCAATTATTGCTTTTAATTCAATTTTTTCTTTTTCCATTTTTTCACCTTTATTTTACTGCAATATATCTATAGTTTCTTCTAGTTCCAAGCCTTCTAAGTAAACCTTTACGTGTTAATTGTCTAAGAGATTTATCAATAGATTTTACATCATAAGGATATCCTAATCTAGAAAGTTCTTCATAAGTATCTGAGAGAGAACGTTCAGTATTAAAGAAACCAGTTGCAATTAAATATTTTATTCTTCCAGTAGAAGTTTTTTCAAATGCATCAATAGATGGTTTTTCTTCCATTTTACTAGTTATTAATTCATGCTTTTCAATAGGTAATTTTTCAAGTAATTCTATAGCTTTATTTAATAATTCTAAAGCTTCAGAAGATGTTGGAGCTTGAGCTTCTATTTCCATATCTCCTTTTTTCGCCTTAATAAGATATATTGAGTGCGACATTTTCGAATAAAATTAATATTAGAAAGCTTATAAATTTTATAAAAAGTTTTTCTTTTAAAAACATTTGTATAGAAGATCCCTTTTATTCCAGATAACTTAATTTTAAAAATATTTTTGTCTCGCTATTTTTCCATTAATAAATGAATTTCAATTAAAATTAAGGATATTATTCTTTTTTAATTATTTCATTAATTTTTTCTTTTAAAATTTCATTAAGAATTTTCCCATCTATTTTTCCTCTAAGAGATTTCATTAATATACCCATAAGCTTTTTTTCAGCTTTTAAAGGATTATTTTTTATTTCTAATAAATTATCATTTACAATTTTTTCAACAATAGATTTTACTTCATCAATACTTAAATATTCTAAAGAAAGTTCTTTTATTGCTTCTTCAATTTTTGATTCTGGATTTTTACATATATATTTAAGAATTTCTATACTTGATTCTTTAGCTATTTTCTTTTCATTAATCATTTTAATTATTTCTTTAAAATGTTCATCTTTAATTTTTGAAATATCGTATCCTTCTCTTCTTAAATTAATAATTATTTCAGTTAAAAGTGAAGCAATAAAACTTGGAGCAACATTAGAATATTGAGTTAATTCTTCAAAAATTTCAACTTTATCCATATCAATAAGAGAATCTACAAGTTGCTTACTTAATTTATATTTTTCTATAATTCTTTTAATTTTTATTTCAATAGTTTCTGGCAAATTTGATTTAATTTTTTCTAATAATTCTTCATCAATTTTTAAAGGTGGAATATCAGTTTCTGGATACATTCTTGCAGAGCCAGGTCTTGGTCTAGAATAAATCGTTGTTCCATCTGGTTGTGCAGCTCTAGTTTCTTCAGGAATTTTCTCAATTGCTTCTAAAGCTCTTTGATAAATTTTTTCAAGTGCTTTTTTAGCTTTATCTTCTTTTTCTGAAATAAAAACAATAGCATCATTATTCGAAGCATTAAGCATTCTTTTTAAATAATTTATTTCATTTTCTGAAATTCCATATGCAGGCATTTCATCTGTATGGAAGATCCCTTTTATTCCAGTCCATGCTTTAGCTATATTATTAAGTTCAGCTCCAAACCTTATATTTGGTCCAGCTTCTATATTAAGTAATCCTCCAAATCCATTCAATTTTAAAGCATATACTTTATAACCTTTTTCAATAGAATCTCTAATCAATTTACATTCAGTATTCTTAAAAATTTCAGTAACATCAAATATTTCAAATTTTAAATCAGAAGCTTTAACATTCCTTCTATTAAGTTCTTCTTTAATATATATTAAAAGGAGCTGCCTTTTTACTTCATTTTCTATTACTTTTGGTATTAATTCAAGTTCTTGAACTCCTTTAATTTCAACTAATGCTCCATTTTTAATTGAAATATTTATATCTTGTCTTACTGAACCTATTCCTCTTTTTACTTTAGAAGTAGATCTTAAAATATTACCTATAGCTAAAGCAACTTTTTTAGCTTCTTCAGGAGAATTAATAAATGGAGCTGTAGATATTTCTACTAATGGAATACCTAATCTTGATAAATCATAATGTACTAAATCATCTTCTCTTTTTATTAATGTAGCAGCATCTTCTTCTAAACATAAAGTATTAATAGGAATTTCTTTTCCTTCAATTATTATTTTCCCTCCAGTAGCTAAAATGCATGTTCTTTGAAAACCGCAAGTATTTGATCCATCTATAACAATTTTTCTCATTACATGTATTTCATCAACAATTTTCATTCCAAGCATTAAAGCAATTGTTAAACCAATTTCTACTGCTTCTTTATTTATTGGATGAGGTGGTTCTTCATCCATTTCAACAAGACAAGTATTCCCTTTTTTAGCATGATAAACTATTGTTCTATGCCTTTCAGCTTCAAATAAAGCTGCTTGATCTATTTCACCTAATTCACTAATAGTTGGTCTAAGTTTTCTAATAAAAATTGTTTCTTCTCCTTCAATATCTATAGTTGGACATTTGCAAAATAATTTATGCTTTGTATTTAATTGTCTATGTATTTCTAACCCTACTTTTAAACCTATTTCTTTATAATCAATTTTTTCAAGAATTGATTTTAAAAGGCTCTCTTTTATCACTATATTCACCAGCTATATTAGTTAACATTATTTCTTTTATTTTTTCTATATCATTTGTTTGACCTAAAGCCCACATAAGTTTTACTAAAGCAGTAGTTGAAAGCATATCCCCTAAAGGAGTTACACCTGCAGCTAATAAATCTCTTCCAGTTTCATATACGAACATATCAACTGTTCCCCAAATGCATTGCGAAGTCATTCCAATGAATACATTTTTCTCTATTGCTTTTTTTATATTTTTTATTGAATTTTTTGATACATGCCCTAAACCTGTCCCTTCTAAAATTATCCCTTTATATCCTTTATCTATAAACCAATCTATTATTTCTGGATTAAAATTTGGATAAAATTTTATTAATGCAGCTTTATCACTAAAATTAGGATAAAAAGAATATTCATTATAATTTCCTCTATGATTGTATTTTTCAATATTCATTTCTATTTTATCTTGAAAAACATATGCAATTGGATCTATATTTATAGAGTTAAATGCATTCCTACTACTTGTATGGAGTTTCATAACTTTTGTTCCTCTATGAATTGCTATTCTATCATCTGAATGCCATGAATGCATTGCCACAACAACTTCTCCAAATGGTGCTTCAGCAGCTATTTTTACAGCTGAAATTAAATTTATTGCAGCATCACTACTTGGTCTATCAGAAGATCTTTGAGAACCAACAAAAACTATTGGAATTGGAGGTTTTTGTATAGCAAAACTTAAAGCAGCTGCAGAATAACCCATTGTATCTGTGCCATGTGTAATAACTATTCCATCAACTTTCTCTTTAATTAATTCATTTATCCTTTCAGCTAATTTTTTCCAATGAAATATTGTAATATCTTCACTATAAATGCTAAAAAGGACTTCAGCTTTTATAGAAGCTATATTTGTTAATTCTGGAACAATTGAACATATTTCTTCTGCTGTTAAAGCTGGTCTAACAGCTCCTGTTCTATAATCTATTCTACTTGCAATAGTTCCTCCAGTACCTATTATAGCTACAATAGGCATTTTCTCTTTAAAAAGAGGTAATGGAGAAATTTCATATTTTGGAGGAGTAGCTTCAGAAATTTTTTTAATTATTATTCCATCTTTAATTCTTATACCTATATTATATCCATTATCAAGTTTTAATACAATATGCTTATCATCAGCTAATTCATATCTTGGCATAAGTATTCCTTTATAAACATAATCTTCTAATTCTACTTGAATATAATCTCCTATTTTTAATCCATTTTCTTCAAGTATTTTTTTAACATAACCTCTATATCCTGAAAGGCTCATTTCACTTCACTATTGAATTTTTTAGAAATATTTAAAAGTTCATTAAGAATTTCAATACCATAAGAAGTACCTATTCTATCAGCTCCTGCTTCAATCATGTCTAATGCTTGTTTTAAATTCCTAATTCCTCCTGATGCTTTAATTTTTAATTTTCCATTAACAATTTTCTTTAATAATTTTACATCTTCTATTGTTGCTCCACTTTTAGAAAAACCTGTTGAAGTTTTAACAAAATCAGCACCAGAAGAAATAATTATATCGCATGCAATAGCTTTTTCTTCATTAGTTAATAAGCAAGTTTCTATTATTACTTTAATTATAGATTCTGGCTTTCTTAATTTTAATTCTTCAACAATATTTTTTATTTCATTTTTAACATATTCATAATTTCCTGATTTAAAAGCACTTATATTCATTACCATATCTATTTCATTTGCTCCATTATCTAAAGCTTCGCATGCTTCAAATAATTTTGTAGAAATAGTTGTTGCACCAAGAGGAAAGCCTATAACTGTGCAAGTATATACATTATACTTTTTCAATTTTTCAGATACAAATTTTACAAAATATGGATTTACACAAACTGACCAAAATTTATATTTAATAGCATTTTTGCAAAGATTTTCTATATCATTAATAGTAGCATCAGGTTTAAGAAGAGTTAAATCTATTTTAGAAGCTAATTCATTAATTTTTGGAATATACATTTTTTAACACTTTTTCTTAAGTTTTATAAAAAATATAAATTTATTATTTAATATAGTTTTAAAAAAGTAAAATAAATATTCTTTATAACTAAAAATATTTATAATTATTCTTAATAAAGAATTTAAATAAAAATAGGTGATGAAATGGTTAAAAGCATTTCTCATAGAGCTGAATTAATAAGTGCTGAAGCTGCTTTTTTTGTATTAAGTAAAGCTAAAGAACTTGAAGCAAAAGGGAAAAAGATTATTCATTTAGAAATAGGAGAGCCAGATTTTGATACTCCAAAATATATTAAAGATGCAGCTATAGAAAGTTTATTAAAAGGGGAAACTCATTATACACCTTCTGCTGGTCTTCCAGAATTAAGACAAGCAATAGCTGAAAAAGCTAAAGAAGAACATGGAATAGATATTGATTGGAAAAAGAATGTAGTAGTAACTACTGGAGCTAAACAAGCAATTTTTACTTCATTAACAACGATTTTAAATGAAGGAGATGAAGTATTATATCCTAATCCTGGATTTCCAGCTTATGAATCTACAATTCTATTTTCAGGAGCAAAACCTATTCCTGTAATACTTGAAGAAGAAAATGAATTTAGAATGATTCCTGAAAAAGTAAATGAATTAATTACAAATAAAACTAAAGCAATAATTTTAAATTCTCCTCATAATCCTTGCGGCTCTGTTCTTACAAAAGAAGATGTTAAAGGAATAGCTGAAATAGCTGAGGATCATGATTTATATCTTATATCAGATGAAATATATAAGCATATTATATTCGATGGATTAAAGCATTATTCAGCAGCATGTTTTGGAAAAGGTTTAGAAAATACAATTATTATTGATGGATTATCTAAAAGTTATGCAATGACAGGATGGAGATGTGGATATGTTATAGCTCCTGAAGAAGTAACACAAAGAGTTATAAAACTTGTTAATGTAATAACTTCTTGTATAGGAGCATTTATTCAAAAAGCTGGAATAGCTGCTTTAAAAGGTTCAATGGAAGCAGTAAATGAAATGGTTAAAAAATATGATGAAAGGAGAAAAATAATGATTTCTGAATTTGAGAAAATAGAAAATGCTTATTTATTTAAGCCAAGAGGAGCTTTTTATGGATGGATAAATGTGAAAAAGCCTTTAGAAAAAAGAAAAATGAATTCTGAAAAATTCATTGAATATTTAATGGAAAATTATGGAGTTGCTGTTCTTCATGGTTCTTCATTAGGAAAATATGGTGAAGGATATATTAGAATATGTTTTGCAACTTCTGAAGAAAATATAATTAATGGAATAAGATTAATAGGAAAAGCAGTAAATGAATTAATGAAATAATCAATTTTTAATTGCTTCAAAAACAATTGCTTTAAAATATGGAATATTATTTTTATATACTATTTCACTTCCAGGAAGAGATTTTATATGATCAATTAATTTTATCATAAGTTTACTAAATGGGAATGTATCTTCTGCAATTATTCTATAAGAAAAATTTAATTTTTCAATCATAATCTTTGTTTTTTCAATATTACAAACAGATATTGTTGGAATAATTAATCTACCATTCTTTTTTAAATAATAACTTGCATTTTTTATAACTTCATCAAGAATTTTCCTACCATCATACCCACCCCAAGTATATATTGAAACAGGTTTAGGAGAAGGAGTCATAGGTGGATTGCACATGATTAAATCAAAAAATTCTTTTTTCTTTAATGGATTATATAATGAGCCATTTATTAATTCTATATTGGATATATTATTAAGAATAATATTTTCTTTAGCATTTTTTAAAGCTTTAAAAGAAATTTCTATAGCAAAAACTTTCTTAGCACCTAATTTAGAAGCAATTATTGCAAGAATACCTATTCCAGTTCCAATATCTAAAACTATATCATTCTTATTTATTATAAGATTTTTTGCTATTAAATAAGATACTTTTGATGGGAAATATACATGCTTATTTATTTTTAATGAAATTTCTATTCCAGATAAATTTAATTTAATTAATTTTTCTTTAGAAAACATTTTTTAAATAATTCCTTTATTTTTTAAAATAGAAAAACATTTTTCACATGGTTTTTCATTTTTATAATCAGTATCATATATTGAATTACTAAAATGCATAACACATTTAGAATTTGAGCAATGAGATAATCCTAATAAATGTCCTATTTCATGAATTGCTTCTTTAATAACTCTAGAAACAAAAATATTATAATCCATTTTTTCTTCATAAAAAGTAGGTAAAAGTCGTGCAATAGAAATTATTGCTAATTTTTTCCATGCAAGCCCGAAAATGAAATTCATTCCAGGAACATAAATATCTTTATTTGTAATAAAAAGAGTATATTCAGAAAAAATATTTGAAAAAGAAGATAGTATTAAAAAAGCATTGTATTGTTTTCTATTTTTATTATAAGAAAAATCTGGAATAGCTATATCAACATATTCTATTTTATTTTCCATTAAATATATTTCTTTAATTTTTTCAGAAATAATATTACATAAATTTTTTAATTCATTTTCTAATGGAACAATTTTTAAAAATTTTTTCATTTTTTATCATTTTAAGATTTAAATATTCCTATTAAAAAACCTATGATTGCACCAATTACAAAAACTGTTGATGATAAAAGAGCTGCTGCAATAGAAGCAATTTCCATACCATATTTTTCAATTATTGTTTTAAAATCTATTATATTCAATCTTATTATTCCAAAATAAGAAGCAATGAAAAATGCTATAAAAAGTATTAATAAAACTTTTAATAATTTTGCTAAAGCATATCCTATTAATAATCCTACAAAGAAGAAAATTATTAATAAAATTGTTGTTTGTGGAATAGAAAGAATTTCTGCTAATGCTTCAATTAATCCATTCATAAAAAATTTTTATAAAAAAGCTATAATTAAGTTTTTCTTTTTTTATAAAAATCTATTTTTTAATTTTTTCATAAACAATTTTTTGTACTTCTTTTATAATCCAAGGAGGAGTCCAAGGAACTAATAATCTACTATAACTTAATTTCATTGATGAAGCTAATATTTCTTTATCCCCTTCTTTTAAATATCCATCTATTAAGCTTGAAGCAAAAATTATGCTTTTTTTAATTCCTAAATAATGCCCTGGATAAAAAAGCATTTCAGCTAAATCCCATGCTTTATCACCATTAAATTTTGCTTGTTCTAAATCTGTTAAATATATTTCATTATTACTTAATAAGAAATTTTCAGCTTTACAATCTCCAATAGCAATATTTAATTTGTGTACTTTAGCAATATTTATACCAGTTTTAAATGCTGCTTCTTCACATTCTTTTGAATTTTTTTCATAATTTTTCCATAAAGATAATAAATCTATACCTGGAATATATTCTTCAAATAAAAGCTTTCTTTTCCAATTAATATGAAGTATATTTGGAACATTAAACCTTTCTTTTTTAAGAGTATTAATAAAATGAATCTCATTAGACATTCTATCACTAGCAAGAATATCAAAATTTCTAACACCTATTGTCCACATCCATGCTACAATCCATTTAAAATCTGTCCAATTCAAATATTTTTTAATAAATATTTTTTTATTCTTAATTGGAATATTCAATAAATAAGTTGAATTGAATAAAGAACCAATTTTTTCTATTTTAAAATCTTTTTTACTTATTCCATAAAATTTATTAACAAATTCTGTTATAGACCATTCTATTCCAGCTGGTTGAAAGCCTAAACTAGTATTAATGAATAAATAATTTTCTGGATCAGGCAAGTCTTTCTCAAATCCAATTTTAATACTTCTTTTAATTTTAGAATATGCTTCTTCAATTATAAGCTTTGGATTTAATCTACCTGCAAAACCATGTGTTAAATACATTTTAATTATTCTTTCACCTTCTTCCATAACTTTTACTGGAGTTTTTAAATCTTTTAGCATTTTTAAAACTAATTCTTTTTTAGGAGAATAAAAATTATTTATTTTTTCAAATAATTTTTCTGAAACTAATTTATCTAAAGCTATTCTAAATCCATTTAACATAAATTCTAAATTTTTTTCACCATTTATTCCATAAAGAATTTTTAAATAACTATATTTTGCTGGAGGGTATGCAGCTGCTCTACGTCTAAGTTTTTCAAAAAGGAAATATTCTGGTTTTATTAATAATTCTGTTGATAAAAGCTTTCTTTCTAAAATTAAGTTTTCTGTAAGTTCAAGGATTGTTCTTCTTTTTAATCTTAAATCCATTTCATTTATATATTCTTTTCCATAAATAATATAATATGGAGTGAATAATCTGCCAGCAACAAATTCTCCAAGATATGCTTGTTCAACATCTTGTTCAAATAATTTTTCATCAATAACTAAAATTGAAACAATTGGAGTAAAATCTCTTATGTAAAAATACTTTATTTTTTGATTAAAATTTTTAGCAATTAAAATAACATCCAAATCACTTTCAGGAGAAGCATATCCACTTACATGTGAGCCATAAAGACATAATGCTACTATAAGATTTTTATCAATAATTTTTTCAGATGCTTTAAGAGCTATATCGATTAAATCTTTAAATTTATCATTGAACATTTTTAGCTCCTACTTAAAAACCAGAAAGTACCATATGGAGTATCTTCTATTTCAATACCCAATTTCCTTAATTTTTCTCTTATAGAATCTGATAATTCATAATTTTTCTTTTCTCTTTCAATTTCTCTAATTTCTAATATAATTTTTAATAAATCTTCTATAAGAATTTCTTTTTTATCCGATTTTTTCTCTTGAAAGAAACCAAGTGCATTCCATAATTCTTTAATAATTTTTAAATATTCTTTTAAATTTTCAGAATCTATTTTATTAGCATTATCTGCTATTTTATAAGTTAATTCTATAAGTAAAGCTAAAGCTTTTGGAGTATTAAAATCATAAGAAAGTTCTTTAATAATTTCTTCTTTAAATTTTTCAATTTCTATATTGATTTTCTCTTTTATTTCCTTAGAAGGATAAGATAAAGCATATTCAATTTTTTTTATTGCTCTTCTTACATTATTTATTGTATTTTGAGCTGCTATCATTGATTCTTCCGAATATTCTAATGGATTTCTATAATGAGCAGATAGCACAAAATATCTAAAAGCATCTGCATCATAACGTTCTAATAAATCGCTTATAAGGATAACATTTCCAATAGATTTAGCCATTTTTTCTGCTTTTATTGTTATTAATCCATGATGCATCCAATATCTTACAAAAGGTTTTCCAGTGAATGCTTCACTTTGTGCAATTTCATTCTCATGATGTGGAAAAATGAGTTCCTCACCACCTGCATGAATATCAATAGTCTCTCCCAAATATTTAATAGACATCACTGTGCATTCTATATGCCAGCCGGGTCTACCCATTCCCCATGGACTTGTCCATGCAGGCTCATTAGGTTTAGATTTCTTCCATAAAGCAAAATCTATTGGATCTTTTTTCCTTTCATCAATTTCTACTCTAGCACCTTTTCTTAAAGCATTTATATCTTGCTTAGATAATTTTCCATATTCTTTAAATTTATTAACTGAGAAATACACATCTCCATCAACTTCATATGCATACCCTTTTTCAATCAAACTTTTTATTACTTCAATCATTTCTTGAATGTGATTTGTTGCTTGAGGATGTCTCCAAGCTCTTCTAATACCTAATTTTTCCATTTGCTCAAAATAATCCAATGTGAAAATTAAAGCTACTTCTCCTGGAGTTAAGCCCATTTTCTCTGCTTTTGCAATAATTTTATCATCCACATCTGTAATATTTTCAACATATCTAACTTCATAACCAATATATTCTAAAAATCTTGTAAAAGAATCCATAATTATTTCATGTCTTCCATGTCCAATATGTGGCGAATCATAAACTGTTGGACCACAAGAATAAATAGTAATTATATTATCTTTAAGTGGCTTAAATTCTTCAATTTTTCTTGATAAAGTATTATATAGATATAGTACCATTTTCCTAAACATTTCTTTTGCATAGGTGTTAAATAAATATTTTTTAATTAAATAAATAAAAAAGTTATATCTTAAACAATTCTTTTTTATTTAAGAAGAAATAATGAGAAGAAGAATAGGAAATGGAGATACGATAGAGAAACCTATAAGACTGGGAACTCGTAGAGTAGAAGTAATTTATGAAAGAGATTGGAAAGCTGAAATAGGAGGCTTAAATATGATACTAAAGAATGGCTCATGGTCGGTAGGTTTTGAAGAAAGAAAAGGTTTTGGATATCCTATATCGCCAACAATAAATCCATCAGATCCATCAATAAGAAATATAAGCATAGATACTGAGTATTCTGAATTATCAAAAGGGAAATGGCTAATAAGAGATTATGGATGCGATTTTAAAATCTTTGAGCATGAAGAAAATGAAGCTGAAATTGCAAAAGAATTAATCGAACCAAAAGTAACAAAAACCATATCAAAATCAGATGCTATCATTGAATATTATAAAAAAGACAAAATTTTAAGAGTTCTATATTTTAATGGAGAAATAAGAGTACTTACAAAAAATGAAGATTTAGAATATATAAGAAAAAACTAGAAAAAATATTAAAAGCCTTTCCATTAAAAAAGGAAATTCATTTATATGGAATCAAACCAGAAGTAATGAAGTATGGTCCAATAAAATAAATGTTTTATTTTTTAATCTACCAAGTAGGCTTACAAATTATTTCGAGTTCTCCTTTCTTAGGAACTCACATAATTAACACATCAACTTCTATAGTTACATCATTTATATTATAATCTTTAACCACTCCAATTATTACCGCAATTCCAAATGGACTTTGCTATAAGCATCTCTATTAAAATCTTTTAAAATTTGATCCACCGCACCATCCTTCTCTATATTAGTAAGCTTATACCTGAAAATCCCCTTTTAATTTTTGATGGGTTTTTTCTATCTTCACTAAAGTATCTAAAAGCTTTTACTTCTCTTTTTATATTCTTTAATTTTTCTCATTTCCTTTACTATTTTTAAAATCTTCCTCTCAAGATCTAAGCTTAAGAGATACATGCCTTCTAATAAATGTCCAGTAACTATAAAAAACCATCCACGCTGCAGATATGGCCAGCACGAATGGAAACCATTCCACCATTGTTAGCATGATGTAAATGTTCATCAAGATGGAAAACAAGAGATTTATGTAAAATGCTCTTTTCTGCCAGCCATATTTGGATAAGGCTTCAATAGCTTGAAGTGCAGTGAAACCTCTCTCGTTTAAAACGTAGAGGCTTTCCTCATTTATTGAAATTAGATTGTCCAGCTTTTTTAAATGAAAATCCAAAAGGCCGCTACTCTCAATCCTTAGCTCCCTCTTAATATCAGCAAAACGTCTGGGTCCTTTAGCCAACACCTTTATAATCTCAACTCGCAATGGATGAGAAATCGCTTCAAACACATCATCCGAACTCATACTCATCATTCTTTAAGGTAACAAACGCCTATATAATTCTATTAGGTTGACTAGCAAGTCAACAGTCCTTGACAAGCCTCATTTTTATTGCGGAATAGATAACTCTCATACGATAAAGAGCAAATAAACATTTATGATTAATCATCAATTCTTTTTATTTTTTATACTATTTCCTTATTGCTTTCCTATTATTTTAAATCTATTTTCTGATCATTCTTCTATTATATACTTAAGATTTGGAAATAAATTTTATGATTATAATAAAAAAAAGACTAAATCAACTAAAAGTAAGTTTGGAGAAATTTTAAATCTTTAAATAAACATTATCAAATTATTGTAAAATAAGAGGGGATAAAAATGAACTTTAATTTAAAAAATAAAAGAGTTTGGTGGATTGAACCAATGCCAGATGTTTATTTAGAAGGAAAAGAAATTCTTGAAAAAGAAGGTATTAATGTTGAGATTGGTAGACTCCAAACAGAAGCAGATAAACCATATTCTGAAGATGAAATAATCGATAAAGGAAAAGATTTTGATGCTATATTATTAATTGCAAGAGAAAAACTTACTGAAAAAATATTTGCAAATTTACCAAAGTTAAAGATCGTAGTTAAAGCAGGAGTAGGTGTTGATAATATTGATATTGAAAGTGCTACAAAATATGGTGTAATAGTAGCAAATACACCAGTTCCAGAAGATTATATTGGTGTAGCAGAAGGTACTGTTGCAAGATTATTAGCTATAGCTAAAAAAATTTTAATATGTGATAGAAATGTTAAAGAAAATAAATGGTTAAGCAATTATGATAAATTAAGAGGGGTTTATATAAGAGGGAAAACTATTGGCATACTTGGATTTGGAAGGATTGGTTCTTATGTTGCAAAATTAATGAAACCTTGGGGAGTTAAGATAATTGTATACGATCCATATGTTTCAAGAGAGAAAGAATTATTACTTGATGTTAATATGGTAGATTTTGATACACTAATTAAAGAATCTGACTTTTTATGTATTCATGCAATTTTAACACCTGAAACTAAACATATAATTAATGAAAATGTATTAAAGAAGATGAAACATAATGCATATATTATTAATACTGCAAGAGGAGCAATAATCGATGAAGAAGCTTTAGCTAAAGCATTAAAAGAAGGATGGATTGCAGGAGCTGCATTAGATGTTTTTGAAAAAGAACCTCCAATAAATTCTCCATTATTATCTCCAGAGATTTATGATAAGTTATTACTTTCTCCTCATGTATCTGGATTAACTCCAGAAATGGAAAGAGCATTAACATTAGCACAAGTTAATTGTTGTATTAAAGCATTAAAAGGGCAAGTACCTGAAACAACGCTTAACCCACAAGCAATTAAAAAATGGAAAGAAAAATTTAAAGATACAGAAGATAATTTTCTATAATTATTATTAAGTTATGCTGATATCTTTAATAAACCCTCTTATAATTGCTAAAAAAAAAGATTTATTGTTACATCTAATAGGCTCATATATTTATAAAAATAAAAAATTGTAATGAATTTATGTAATAACTTTAAAATTTATATCTTAAATTTTCTAAGAATAAACTCTATAATTATTTTAAATCTTCATTTGCTATTTTAGATAAAAATTGATTTTTCTATTAAAATAAATATAAAGAACAAATAAGCTTTTATATTAGAATTTAATTGATAAAAGAAACTTAAGAAAGAGTGGGAAAAGATGCAGAAGAAAACATTAATTTTATTATCAATTTTTTCTTTATTTTTGATAGTATTTAATTTACAAATTGCTCATACTGAAGAAAATATTTTAAGTTTAAAAGTCCTAGTTATAGATCAAAATGGAATTCCTCAAGGAAACATGGATGTTTTATTAGAAAATAAAACTTATGTACATAGATTTTTAACAAATTCTTCTGGATGGGCTGAATTTAAAGGTATAGGAAAAGGGAAGTATAATATATCTGTTTTATATGAAGGAATAAGATTAAATACTACAGAAGTTTCTTTTCCTGAAGAAAGCGAAGTAATATTAATTATTCCATTTGGAAGTTTGACTGTTACAATAGTAGATATTGATGGAAAACCTTTTAAAAATAAAGAAGTCATTTTAAAATGCCCATTAGGAAACTTTACTAGAAAAGGGGAAACAAATAGTTCAGGAATAATTATTTTTGAAAAATTGCCATATTCAATTTTAGAAAAAATAGATAAATATGTTTTAGAAGTTCATTATGAAGGATACTTAGTAGCTTCAAGAGAATTGTATATTCCAGTTGGACCTATTAAGCTTATAGCAAATCTTGTAAATATAAATATTTCTGTTGTAAATTTAGAAGGAAGACCAATTGAAAAAGCAAAAGTAATGATTTATAATAAAGGGAAGAATATAAGTAGAACATTATTAAGCGTTGATGGGAAAGTAAGTTTTGAACAAATACCTTCATCAAATATAGAAAATGTAGGAGAATATAGAATAAATATAGAAATTAATGGAGGAATTGTTTATAATGAAACAAAATTTATAGATAAAAGTATTAGTTTGAGTGCTATATGCGAAGTAGGAAGGATAATAACAAAAGTAATAGATTCTGATCAAAAACCATTAAAAAATGTAACATTAATTTTTTCTCATAGATATTTATCTAATTTTAAAAGAATAAATACAGATAATAATGGAGAAGCAAAAATAGAAGAAGTACCATTATCAAAAAATGTTGGAGAATATTTTGTAAAAGTTTTAAGAGGGGGAGAAGAAATAATTGAAGCTAATCTCACATTAGCTTCACATGAAGAAGTAAAAACAATAATTGTTCCATTAAAAGAAGTTAAAATTATTCTTTTAGATAGAATTGGAAAACCTATTGAAAATGCTAAAGTAAAATTGATAGATAAAGCAGATATTGATAGAATTTATGAAGGCATTACTGGTAGCGATGGTTCGATCGTATTAAAGCTTCTATATGGAGGATATGATATAATAGTTATAAAAAACAATATTACAGTACTTCAAGAAAAAATAAAAATAGATAATCCGGAAAAAATCATAAAAAATGTTAATTTGAATATTCCAATTGAAATATTTATTAAAGATTTTTTTGGAAACAATTTAGAAGAAGCCTATGTAAAAATAGATTTTAATGAAGAAAATATTTTTTCTAATAGAATGATGAATAATTCTCTAAAAATTATAATTCCTTTTCCAGGAAAAGTTAGAATAAGTATTTTCATAAATGATGAAGAATATTATACAGATACATTTTATATAAAAGAGCCGCAAACTAAAAATATTATTTTAAAATCTATAGTTAAAATTTTTAATTCAATAATAAAAATGGAAATTCTTGTAATATTCTTAATAAGTATATCATTTTTCATAATATTTTTAATATATCTTTATCCAATTATAAAAAGAAAATTTAAAAAGGAAGAGTAATATTAATAATTATTGGAATTGGGCAAGGGGTAAATTTTAGGGTGTGAAAAAATTTGGCTAATTCTGAGGGGAAAGCTTGTACCCCTTTTTGTAGACTTTTTAGATGTGCTCAAAAATCTTTAGATACTAGGTCTAGAAAATATATATGCAAATGGGCTAATGATATATGCATAGGCGGGAAATGCAAATATGCTGTATGTTTACAAAGAAAACTATTACCAAATGGAATTTGTGCATTAAAAATTAAAAGAAAAACAATTGAAGAAGTTTCACCTGAAGAAGTATCTTTAATGAAAGCTGAAGCTATAGCTAAAGCAAAGAAAAAACTTGAAAAATTAGGAATTTAATTAGATACATTTAAATAAATAATTACTTAAAATTAAAAAAGAAAGGAACTTGTCTAGTATAAAAACTGAAGTTAAGCAAAGAATATTATTAAATATAATAAGATTTACTAAGAATAAGGAAAAGTTTTCTTTTAAAGAATTAATGGAATATTCAAATGTTTCGAAGAATGTTTTAGAAGAAGTTTTGAAAAATATTAATTTAAAAATAAATCAAGAGATTTCAATAAATGAAATTGAAAAATTATCAATTGCTTTTGAAGCATTAGCTTCTGGAGTAAATATAGAAGAATTAGTAAAATTCTTAAATTGGAAAGATTTTGAAAAATTTTCTTCAAAAATATTAAATATTTATGGATATGATGTTATTAAAAATTTTAGAATTAAAGAAAATAAGAAAAGAACAGAAATAGATATTTTAGCAATAAAAGAAAATTTAATATTATTATTTGATTGTAAAAGATGGAGTAAACCTTTAATAGGAAAAAATTTAGAAATTGCAAGTAAAAAACAATATTTTAGAGCAAAAATTTTAGAAAAATTATTAGAAAAAATTTATAATAAAGGTTCTATAAAAATAATTATTTTACCAATAATATTATCTTTATATGAAACAAAAATTCATTCAAATGAATATTGTACAATACTTTATGTAAGAGCATTGAAAGATTTTCTTGAAAAAATTAATGTAGAATTTTATAATTTACCTTATATTACAATATTTCTAAATTCAAAAATAGATATAAATAAAATAAAAGCAATTTAAAATTAAAATATTACCTTTTTAAAGAATAATATTGCTCAATGATGAAACCAGCTCACTAGAAAAAAGATGATGAAAACACAGGGTTTCTGAGGGCAAAAGAATAAAAAAATAAAAATTTAAAAGCTTCTAAATATTTTTTTATTTGAAATGGAAAAGAAGAAGAATATTTTAATAGAAATAAAAAGTTTTGATGAAATAGTAATTTTAGCTTCTTCATTACCAATACCATTCATAAATATTTTTAAAAAAGGGGAATCTGAAAATATAGCATTTGTATTTTTTGAAATAGTTCCAAGTAGTATACCAGTTATTTTCTATACTAAAATAATAGAACCTATAAAGAATAAATTTGTTTATTTCAATAGAACAACTGGAAAAATAGGTTTTGGAGATAATATTTCACTTGATCCAAATACATTAAGTATTCCAATAATAAATGTTATTTCTCATAATTTAGAAATGGAATGAAGAATAAATATATTAAAAAACAGTACCTTTAGCTTTATATCCTTCATTTTCCAATTTCTTTAAAGCTTTATTTAAAGCTTCTTTTAATTCTTTAACTTTATTTTCTGGAATATCATCATATGTAAAAACCCATGCACCCCATTCTATTCCAGCAGCATATTTTAATTTATCTTTTGATCTATGAATTGGATAAAATTCTATATGAAAATGATAATATGGATAATTTTTTCTACATGGAGAATTATGGATAAACATAATATATGGTAAACTAAAATCAAAAAGAGAATTATACATTGCAATAGTTACTTTTATTATATCTGCTAAATCTTCTATTTCTTCCTCATTTAATTCAATAATGCTATTTATATGTTTTTCAGAATATATATGTACTTCATAAGGCCACATAGCAAAAAATGGTAAAAAGCTTATGAAAGATTTATTTGAATATATTAAACGATCAAACTCTTTTTTCTCTATTTTAATTATATGACAAAAGAGGCATTCACTTTTTTCTTTATAAAATCTTTTTGCATTTTTTAATTCTATTTTTATTCTTGGAGGAATAAAAGGAAGAGCATAAATTTGTGAATGTGGATGTGTAAGCGATACGCCTATTATTTCACCTTTGTTACGAAAACAAGCTACGTATCGTATTTTTTCATCATTACAAAGTTTTATTGTTTCTTCTTTTAAATCTTTAAGATAAAAAATTAAATTTTTAAATGGAATACTATCTAAATCACCAACATGCTCAGGAGCCTCTATGACTACTTTACAATATCCATATCCAGGCTTAACTTTATAAATATCAAAACTTTCTCTAGAAGTTTTAGGATCTATTCTTAAAGCTGGATAAAGATTGTTCAACACAAGTGTTTGCCAATTATATCCTGTTTCAGGAGTTCCTGGACAAAATGGACATTCTTCTAATCTCCATGGCCTAATTTTCCTTTTACTAGATACTATTATCCATGTACCCAATAAAGGATTCCATCTTAATTCATTACTCAATATTTTTTACCTCCATTTTGCTTTAACACCTTCATCTATTTTTAATATCCATCCATTTGTAGCACCTGCCTTTATTGCTGATTCTAATATTTTATTTCCATTTTCTTTTTTATCATAAATTCCTATAAGACAACCACCTAAACCTGCACCACTTATCTTAACTCCTAATGCTCCAGAATTTAACATTTCATTCCTTATTTTCTCTATTTTAGGAAGGCTTAAATCATATAAATCTCTCATAAATTCATGTTGCTCATTCATTATTTCTCCTAATACATATAATTTATTTTTTATCATATTTGATTTAATTATTTCAATTGCTCTTAATGTTGATTCATGAGTTTTTATAGTATATAAAATACGTTTAGCTGAAATATTATTTATTAATTTTAAATATTTTTCAATTTCTTCCATTTTTATTTCATTCCATTTAGGCTCATCAAATCTATATCCAAGTTTTTCTTTAATTTCTTTTGGAACAATAGAAGATTCCATTAATTGTTTTAAACCTATATTAATTTCTTCTTGTCTTTTTGGATGAATATCAGCTACACTATGTCTAATTCCAGAATCAACAACTATTATATTTATATCGCTTATTGGTAAAGATTCTACTTTTACAGGAGGCTTTGGATATAAAATTATAGATTTACCAAAAGATGAACCATATTGATCTAATCTTCCACATGGAATTCCAAAAATTTTATTTTCAGCTATAAAACTAATCTCAGCAATTTCTTCAAGAGATAAATTCAAATCATAATACTCGCTTAATAATTTAGTAAAAGCAACTTCTAAAGCTGCACTACTAGCTAATCCACTTGCTACTGGAATTTCACTTTCAATTAATATTTCGAGACCTTTATTAAAATTTTTTCTAATATATTTTTGTAAAGCAATAAATACACTTCTTAAATAATTTCCAAACCACCTTCCAGGTTTTAAATTTACTTTAGGAATGTTGAATGTATCAATATATTCTACTCCTTGTTTCTTTAAATTTAGACTAATTATTTTAAATTTTCCATTAATTTCTTTAATTGCAAAAAAATATGTTCTAAGATTTATAGCTATTGGAACAACTGGTAAGCCTTTATAATCTTGATGAGTATTTAAAAAATCTGCTCTAGCAGGTGCAGAAGAAATTAAAAAGGAATTAGCTTTGATTTTTTCAATCTTTTCATTACTCATTTTATAAAAAATAAAGAAAAACTAAAAGATAAATTTATTTTTTCATAAAGCTTTTACCATCATATAAGCATCTTCTCCATCAATATAATATGATTTAAGAACATCAACTATTTTATAGCCTAAATCTAAATAAAGTTTTATAGCAATTTTATTAGAAACTCTTACTTCTAAAAAGCTTTCTTCACATCCATATTCTTCTTTAAGAGCTTTTAAAGCATTTTGCATAAGTAATTTTCCTATACCTAATCCTCTATATTCTGGTATAACTGCTATAGAAATTATATGTCCACTCTTTTTAATTCTAAAAGAACTAATTTTAGATAATACTCTTTCAACTCTACACATTACATATCCAACAATTTCTCCTTCATAAGTTTCTGCTACAAAAAAAGATTTTGGATAATCTCTAAGAAGAGCTTCAAAAAATGTGTAAGAATAATTTTCTGGAAGGCAGCGTCTATTTATTTCAATAACTTTTATTAAATCATCTTTTTCAGCATTTCTTATAATGATAAAATTTTCTCTATTTAAAAATATTGCTAATAATAAGTTTATTAAAGTATAAAACAATTTTTCTAAGCCCTCTCTAAATTTCTAATTATAAAATTTTTATCAAAATAGATAAATTTTTACTTTAATTAAAATCATTTAAATAAAAGTTTTTTAATTAATAAATATTTTAAAATAAAGAAAAATGTGTTCATATATCGAATATGAAGATAAACTTGAAAAAGTGAAAGCTATAGTTAATTCTAGATTTAAAGTAGAAGATTTATACTATGAATATGGAGTATTAACATTCGTATTATCTGAAGGAAATTATAAAGAAGATTTTAAAAAACTTGTAAAAGATCTAAAAGAAATGGATTTAATTCCTATAATGAGAAAAGATGGAGAAAAGCTAATTTTAAAAATAAATCAATTTATTAAACATCCAATAAAAAAGACAAAAATGCCATATATATTATTTATTGCAACAATTTTAACAACATTTATAGATGGAATATTAAGATCTACGGCTCAATTTTATGAAGAACTTATTGGACCACTTACACCTTTTAAGATAGCTAGTGAAGCAGCATTATTTACTATAGCTGTATTATCTATTTTTGGTTTACATGAATTAAGTCATAAATATTCTTCCAAAAAAAATGGAATAGATACAAGTTTGCCATATTTTATACCAGGTATACCAGGACATTTACCAACTTATGGTGCAGTAATATTACAAAGAGAACCTGTTGTGAATAAAGATGATTTATTCGATATGGGTTTCAGTGGACCATTAATAAGTTTTCTAATGACAATTATTGTTGGAATATTTGCATTTCTTACAGCACTTCCAGCTTCTCTATCACAAATAGAAAGATGGAAAGAATCGGGATATTTTATTGAAGTACAATCGCCATTATTATTTTATGTTTTAGGAATAATATTAAGTCCATTTATAAAGCTTTCAACAGACGAAAGATTAATTCCTACACCATTGGGATTTGCAGCATGGCTTGGTTCTATTGTTACTGCGTTAAATTTGCTTCCAATATGGCAATTAGACGGTGGAAGAATATTTAGATCCTTTTTATCAAGAAAAAAACATAAAATAGCTTCTTATATAGCAATAATATTCATGAGTGTAACAGGATATTGGTTTATGGCTTTATTATTATTATTCATGATGCCACAAACAATCGATATACCACCTTTAGATGAATATTCCCCTCTTTCTAAAAGTAGGAAAATAGCATTAAGCATAGTTATTCTTATTTTAATATTAACATATGTGCCTATGTTTCCTATACTTCTTTAAAAATTGTTTTAAAAGATTGAGGAACTATGAATAATTTAGAATTTTTACCAACAATCCTAAAAGCATAAGTTAATGCTTCTGAAACATTATCATAAGTTTTTATTTTCAATATTTCAGAAATAATAGATTTTGGTATAATTGAAACAAGCGCCATTTTAAAATTCTCTAAAAATTTCTTTAATATATAAGCTCTGTATATTTCAATTTTAGGTTCTTTTTTTAATTTTTCATAAATTTCTTTAGGATCTTTTTCTAAAAAAAGAGAAAAATTCATACTTCCTAAGCCTTTTCTACATTCTGAAACAATTATTAAAACACTTTTTTCAGATAAAATATTTGATAAATTAATTAAGCAATCACATGCATTTTCCAAAGTTTTATCATATGGAAAACCTCCTAAAGAAGCTATAACTATGTCTGCTTTTTCATTAATTTTTAAACTATAAATTTCATTCAATAAATTTATTGATTTTTCATTAATTTCTTCTATACTTCCTGAAAATATCGCTGAAATATCATTATTTGAATTTAATAAAAAATAAATTGAAAAATCTATTCCAGAAATTTTTGCAGCTTCTAATGAATCTTTATGTATCAAATATTCACTAAATTTTTTTGATTCCTTATTTTCTAGTATTAATGAAAAATTTTGTTTTATAGTTTCTTCTCTAGCTATTCCAGGAATTATTGTTTCTCCAATACTAGAATATCCAATAAGTGGATTAATTAAAATATTTCCTAAAAGGATTTTTATATCTGCTTCAGTAAATATTTTATTTAAATAAACATTCGTTCCAAAACTTGTTTTTCCAATAAATTCAAATTCATTCTTTAAAGGATTGTGGCATATAATTTTAAATTTTTTAATTGCTTCTTTACTAAAAAGATTGTATAAATCTTTACTCTTTAATTCTTTTCCATTTCTAGAAGTAACTAAGAAAGTTACATTTTTATCATTTAATTTTAATGAATCTAATTCTTCAATCAAATGATTTATAAAATTTTTTAATGATTCAGGAAAACCTTTATCATCAATAACAAATACTATTTTTTCTCCTTTCTTTAAAAGATAATCATCTATTATTTTTTTAATAATTTCTTGAAAAACTTCATTCATATTTTGCAAAGATGGGTAATCCTTAGGTTGAAGAATTTTGAAATTTTCTAATTCAAAAAATATTTCCGTATTACCATATTTTAACCAAATCTCGACCATATTTTGATATTCTCCATTTTATATAATATTAATTTTTCAATAAGGTTTAAATAAGTATTTTTCTATATTAAAATTATAATGTTGGAAAAGGAAGATATAGAAAGTGCTTTTATTAAAATATTAATGAAAATGAATGCTTTAAAAATCGGTACATTTAAACTTTCATCTGGAATACTTTCTCCATATTATATAGATATAAACTTAGTTTTAAGCGATCCTTCATCTTTTTCAAAAATTATAGAAATATTCATTGAATTAATAAAAAGAAATAAGAAATTATTAAATCAAAAATATTTATGTGGAATACCTTTAGCTGGTTTAACATTTGCATCAGTATGTGCATACAAATTAAATAAGCCACTAATATATATTAAAAGGAAAGAAAGGCATGATAGAGAAAGGATTATAGAAGGAATATTAAAAGCTGGTTCAAATGTATTATTAATAGATGATTTTTCATCAACAGGCAATACATTAATTTCAACAATAGAAATTATAAGGTCTGAGGGCGGAATAGTTACTGATGCTTTAGTTTTAATAGATAGAGAAGAAGGTGCAAAAAAGAATTTAGAGAAAGTAAATGTAACTTTACATAGTTTAACTACAAGCAAGAAAGTTATAAAGGAATTTTATAAAAATGGATTAATAACAATTGATGAATATAAAAAATTGATTTTATGATTTTTATGAAGAAAAATGTTTTTTTCTGGAATGGGAAAGAATTTAAAAGTAAAGAAGAATGCAGGAAAAGAATATGGGATTATATGCTTAAAGAAAAAATTGCTAAATTTCCATTACCACCTCATGGAAGAATACCAAATTTTTATGGAGCTGAGAAAGCTTGTGAAAAAATATTTGAAATAAATGAGTTTCATTCTTCTAAATGTGTTTTCTCTGCACCAGATAGTGTAGTTAAAAAGCTTAGAGAAATAGTTTTAATTAATAATAAGATTCTAGTAGTAGCAATGCCACATATAAGAGGTTTTTATGAAATATCAAATATTCCAAAAAATCTAATAAAGGAGGCGATTATCATAAAAGGGTTTGAAAAATTTGGAAAAGAAATAGAAAAAAATAGGAAAATAGATATTTTTGCTCAAGGAGCAGTTGCAATAGATCTTAATGGAAATAGGATTGGAAAAGGGACTGGTTATGGAGATAAAGAATATC
The DNA here is from genome assembly GCA_964532175.1 of uncultured Nitrososphaeria archaeon. Classification (GTDB taxonomy): domain Archaea; phylum Thermoproteota; class Nitrososphaeria_A; order Caldarchaeales; family JAVZCJ01; genus JAVZCJ01. The sequence goes on along the minus strand of CAZHGP010000001.1, from coordinate 37,851 downwards.
ATATATTAAAAGAGAAGGGTTTAATATATGAAAAAACAATAAATATTTGTATTGTTCATGATGTACAAATATTTGATGATTTATCACATTTAATGAGTGAAAAAGATGTTAAAATGAATATTATTTTAACACCATCAAGAATAATTAAAATATGATAATTCTATTTCCTTTTTCTCTTTAAGAATTTTTTAAATAATAAGAAAATTATTGGAAATATCAATAAAATTCCAAAAAATAATTCTGTAAAAATTATTGGAGAAATAGGAGCAGTAGCTATACTCGTAAAAGTTATTTGCTCAGTAGTAATTATCGAAGTAGTTTCACTAATAGGTTCTTTAATATATTCTATAAATCCAATTTGATTATTTTTTTCATCTATAAACCATAATTTATTGCTTGGGCTTAAAGAAAAAGCTCTTATAGAAACATCTTTAGTAATTATTTCTTCTTTTTTTCCATCATAAGTTATATGTCCTATTCTTTTTCTTCCAATATCTACATACCATAATGAACCATCTGAAGAAGAAGCTAATTCATTAATTAAAATTGCACTTTCTCCCAAAAATGTTTTATAAATAATTTTTCCATTTTGATCAATTTTTAATATTTCATTTTTTTCATTAAAAATCCATATTTCATCATTTATTGATGAGGATAAAAGCAAAGCATTACTACTTAAATTTAAAATTTTTATTTCATAAGAAGAAAGAGAAATTCTAGCTATTTGATATCTTGTATCTAATATAGCCCATAAATAATTTGAGCTTATGGTTAAAACATTTTTATTTGATAAAATTGAACATTTAATTCTTTTAGAAATTTCTTTTGAAAAAAGAGAGAAAAATACTATTTCATTTATATCTGGTAAAGTAATCCATACTCCATCTTTATATTGAGCTAAATCTATTGGTTCATTATTAAGTTCATAAAAAGAAAAATTGAATGAATTAAGAGAAAATAATGTTAAGAAAGTTTTTCCTGAAAAAATTAAGAACATATTTTCTCCAACAATTGTTACATCACTTGGAATAGAATCTTTTAATAAATCATAAAGTGAAATACTACCTAGTTTAGGATTTAAACAGCCAATTTTTGAAATTCTAGGTATTATCATCCATATTTTTTCATCATTAAAAGCATAGATATTGCTTGGAAAATATTCTAATGGAGGAAGCTTATAATAAATTGGTTCAGAGAAAGAAGCAATACTTATCTCTATAAAAAAAGATAAAATAAGAAGAAATAATGATATTAAGCATAGTATTTTTCTCTCATACATTTTAAATAAAAAAAATATTTTTAGAATTTAAATTTTTATTCATATATTAAAAAGAAAGTTTCTTTCCTGGATTTAGAATATTGTTTGGATCAAATATTTTCTTTATTTTAAGCATAATTTCATATTGTTTTTTATCCATAAAATTATTAATATATTTTATTCTAGCTTCACCAATTCCATGCTCTCCTGTTATTGTTCCTCCCAGTTCTAATGTAGCAATATATATTTCATTTCTAATATTTTCCATTTCATTAATTTTATCCATCATAATATGAATATGAAGATTACCATCAGCAGCATGTCCAAAAGTAGGTAAATATGTAGAATATTTTCCTTCAATATTATCAACTATATCCATTAATTTACCTATGATGGATGGTGGAACAGTAACATCAAGTATATCTGCAGTATTAGGTTTTAAAGCAGTATATATATTACTTCTTATATCAAGAATATTCTTTTGTTCTTCTTTAGATGTTGCTACAATTGGTTCAAGCGAATTAAAGCTTTTGCAAATTTCAACTATCCTTTCACATTCTCCATAAACTTCTTCTTCAATTACTCCATCAATAATTATTATTAAATAAGCTATTCCTTCTTCAATAGGCCATTTTTTATTTATATGCTTAGCAGAAATTTCTATAACATCTTTTTCAACATATTCTATAGCGAGAGGAATTATTCCTTCTTGTAATATCTTAGGAACAGAATTTATAGCATCATGTCTATTTTCATATGGAACAATAAGAGTTAAAATAGCTTTAGGTGGAGGATAAAGTCTTATTATTGCTTTTGTAATAATTGCTAATGTTCCTTCACTCCCTATTATTAAATCCATTAAATCATAACTAAAATTATTCTTAAGAAGTTTACCGCCAAGTTTTAATATTTCTCCAGTAGGTAATACAATTTCTATTCCTTTTACAAAATTTCTCATTGGACCATATTTTACAGTCCTTGCACCTGCTGCATTACAAGCTATTAATCCACCTATTTGAGCTCCTTCATCTCCTGGATGAGGTGGAAAAAATAATCCAAAAGATTCACTAATTGATAAAAGTTTTCCAAGAGTTGCTCCAGCTTCTGCTATTGCCATAAGATTATCTTTATCTATTTCAACATTATCCATTCTTTCAAGAGATAGAATTATTCCATCTTTAGTTGGAATGCATCCTCCAACAAGACCAGTACCTCCTCCTCTAGGATAAACTGGAATCATTTTTTCATTAGCTAATTTAAGAATTTGAGAAATTTCTTCTGTATTCTTAGGTTTAACAAGAATTATATTATCAGATGGTTTTGGTCTAATTGGCAAAGGTGTTTCATCAAAAATATAATTAAGCATTTTTTCTTTTTCTTTAATAACCCATTCATTACCAACAATTTTTTCAATTTCTTTAATTATTTCTTCCATTTTTTAATTTTAACCTCCTTTTAATTTCTTCAATTAATTTTGGTATAATTTTATACATATCCCCAATAATCCCATAATCTGCAATTCTAAATATTGGTGCTGAAGGATCTATATTTATAGCTATAATAATTTCAGAATCTCTCATTCCAAAAAGATGTTGAGGAGAACCAGATATTCCACATGCTATATAAAGCTTTGGTTTAACAGTATTTCCACTAAATCCTACTTGATGTTCTTTTGATATCCATCCTTCATCAACTAATGGTCTACTTGCACCTACTACACCACCTAATAAATCAGCAAGTTCTTTTATCATAGAAAAATCTTCAGGTTTTTTTAATCCTCTACCAGCAGAAACTATAACATTAGCATCGGATATATTAATTTCTCCAGCTTTTATAATTTCTAAAATTTCTATATTTTTATTATTTAAAATTTCTACATTTTTATTAATAATTTCTCCATTCCTTTTAATATCTTTAATTGCAGGTTTCATAGTTTTATATCTAATGGTACACATTTGTGGTCTAGTACTAGTTTTTATATAAGCAATAATATTTCCACTAAAAGCAGGTCTAATTTGTATAAGGTTTCCTTTTTCATCTATATCAAGATCAATACAATCTGCAGTTAAACCAGTATTAAGAGCTGCTGCAATTCTTGGACCAAGAGATCTACCAAAAGGAGTTGCACCAATTAAAAATATGCTTGGTTTTTCTTCTAAAATAAGTTTAACTATATTATGTTTATATAATAAAATATCAAAATTTTTTAATAAAGGATGATCATATACGTATACTTTATCAGAACCATAGTATATAAGTTCTTTAGCTAATTCTTTAATATTATAACCTAAAATAATTGAAGAAAGATTTGTATTAAGCTTATCTGCAAGTTCTCTTCCTTTACCTAAAAGTTCATAAGTAATTGGATGAATTTTTTCATTAATCAATTCTGATAAAATAAAAATACCATTATTTTTTACCATAATTTAAGTATAACCCCCAATTCTTTAACTAAAGTTGAAACAATTTCATCAATTTCTCCTTTAAGTATTTTACATTTCCCAATCTCTTCCTTTGGCATATCAATTTTAATAACACGTGTGGGTGAACCTTCTATACCAAATTTATTAATATCAGCAATATCTGAAAGATAATTAGAATCCCATATTTCTATTTCAGCTTTTCTAGCTTTCATTAAATCTTTAAAAGTTGGAAGTCTTGGCACATTTATATCTTTAGTAACAGAAATTAAACATGGAAATTTAAGTTTTATAATATAATTATACGAGCCCATTTCAGATAAAACAATTATATATTCTTTATTATATTCAATTATTTTAGAAACATATGAAGCATGAGGAATATTAAGATGTTCAGCAACTTCAGCTCCAACTTGACCAGTATCTCCATCTATAGTTTTCTCTCCACAAAAAATTATATCAAAATTACCTATCTTTTTTATTGCACATGCCAAAGTATAAGATGTAGCTAAAGTATCAGCACCTGCAAATTTATTATCTGAAAGAAGAATAGCTTTATCAACACCTCTTGAAATAGCTTCTCTTAATGAAGATATTGCTTGGGGAGGCCCCATACTAATTGCTGTTATATTACCTCCAATTTTTTCCTTAATTTGAACCGCAGCTTCAATAGCATTTAAATCAAATGGATTTATTACACCTTTAGCAGAGTTCCTATCTATTCTTCCTTTCTCAATATCGAATTTTACTTTATCTATTTCAGGAACTTGTTTTATAAGAACAATTAAATTAAGCCCATTATTCAAAAGAAAACGCCTTTATTATCTAAATTAAACACATTTATTAATTTTTAATTTACTTTTTATTTTTTAAAAAAGAAAAAAAGAGTAATGTTTATTATCAAGGAATATAGAAATAAAACTAGATAAAAAGGAATAGAATAGAAAAAGAGGTAATAAATTTGACAACTCAATACCCTTTTCCAGGAGCAACTACTGTTGGTATTAAAGGAGATAATTGTGTTGTATTAGCATCAGAAAAAAGAGTATCTTATGGATACTTTGTTATAAGCAAGGAAGCAAAAAAAGTTTTTCAAATAACTGATAAAATTGGAGCTGCTTGCGCAGGAATGATTGGAGATATGCAAATATTAATTAGAGATGCTATAGCTATAATAAACTTATATAAGCTTGAAATAGGTAGAGAACCTAGTGTGCAAACTGTAAGTAAAATTCTATCTAATCATTTATTCAATAGTAGATTTTTCCCTTATTTAACTGAAACAATAATAGGAGGAATAGATGATGAAGGAGCGCATATATTTGTTTTAGATCCTTTAGGATCAATAATAGAAGATGATTATGCAAGCGTAGGTTCAGGGGCAGCAATAGCAATAGGAATAATAGAAGCAGAGTATAAAAATAATATGAAACCAAAAGAATTATACGATCTAGCAATAAAAGCAATAAAAGCTTCAATTTCAAGAGATGCTGCAAGTGGAAATGGTATAGATATATTAGTTTTCACTTCAAAAGGATTAGAAATAAATGAAACTATTAGATTCTAAATTTATTTTTTAGAAAGTAAAACAACGCGACTAGGTATATCTTTATCTTTAATTTTATATCCTAAATTTTTTGATAATTCTATTGAAAAATTTTCAATTTCTTCCATGGAGCACATTGCTGTTTTAGGTAACCTTTTTCTACTTTCACCAACCCATGTATAACTTTTAACTTCACAAAAATCAGGCTCTGCTTTTTCTATTAATTTAGCATATTTTTCTGGATTTTTCATATTCAATCCTTTTACTAAAGTTATCCTTATAACTTTATTACAATTGAAACTTTTCATTAATTCCAAACTTTCCATTTGTGCTTCCCAACTATTTTCTGTTAATGGTTTATCAATAATTTCATATGTTTCTTTATCAGGTGCAGAAATAGATATATAAAGATTAGTAGGTTCTTCTTTTAATGATGCTAATTCTTTTGGTAAAGTACCTTTTGTTACTAGAAAAGAAGTAAAATTTCTTTTATGAAATTCTTCTAAAAGTTCAGAAATTTTTGGATAAAGTATGCTTTCTCCAATAAGGCTTAAAGCAACATTATTTGGATTTTGTGCTTCTTCCCATTTTGATTTATCAACATTTGGATTACCTTTAAAGCCGGATAATAAAAGCCTTTGTTGTTTTATTAATTCTTCTATTAATTCCAATGGTTCATCTATATTAATTTCATTCGGAATTGGCCCAGAGTGTCTAATGCTTCTCCAACAATAAAGACAACGATTAATACAAGCTAACCAAACAGTACATTGTAAACATTTATGACTTTGAACACCATACCAACGTTTAAAACAATTCCTTCCTTTTCTTAAACTTTCTTTTGTCCAATGGCAAATTTTAACTGCAGAATGTTGATTTTTACCAACTATTCTATAACCTTCTTTATAAAGAATTCGCTTAACTTCCTCTGAAAGCTCGAACATAAATTCTCATTTATTTTAAATTAAAAAGCTTTCTTTTCAATGTTATTATAAGGTATCATATAAGTTTTTCTTTCAATTTAATGAAAAATATTAATTATTAAAAAAAGTAAAACTAAATAAATTAATATATCTAAATAATGATTAAGTTATTGATTAGGTTGATAAAAAATGGATTTAACAGAATTCCGTAAAGAAATGGAAGCATTACGTGAAAAACTTGCGATTAAAAGTGAAATAAAAGAAGAAATAATTAAAATAACTAGAAAAATTGTTCAAGAAAGTGGTTTATCTATAATTTCACTTCATAAAGGAGAGAAAGACATAGCTGAAAAACATTTTTTGGAAGCAAAAAAATATTTAGAAATTCTTAAAGAAATGCTATTAAAAAATGAAGAATTCATGTATTCTGGAGAAGTATTGATAGCTTTCCAAGAATTTTGTGAAGCAATGTTATTTAAAACATTTATTGAAGAAAGACGCTTGCTTAATTATAAAGAAGCTCCAGTATTAGCTGAAACATATGTAACTAGTTTAGCAGATTTTATAGGAGAATTAAGAAGATTAGCAATAGAAAGTTTAAGAAAACAAAATTTAGAATATGCTTTAGAAATTCTTGAATTAATGGAAAATATTTATTATGAACTTATGAGTACACTTTTAGTTTCAAATATATATGGATTAAGAAGAAAATGTGATGTTGCTCGCTCATTAATAGAAAAAACAAAAAGCGATATATTATTTGAAGCAAGAAGAATGGAAATAGAGAAAAGCCTAGAAAAATTTGAAGAAAAAATAAGTAAAATGAAATAAAACATATATTTATCTAAATAATAAAGAATATTATGTTTAGAATAGATGAAGAATATGATATAGTTGTTATTGGAGCTGGACCAGCAGGATTAATGGCTGCTAAAAAAGCTTCTGAAGGAGGAGCTAAAACTCTTATAATAGAGAAAGAAAAAAGATTAGGAGAAAAACCATGTGCTGAAGCAGTATCATTTTCAACATTCAAAGATGCTGAAATAGAGCCTTCTCCAAGTTTTATAAAACAGAAAATTAAAGGAGCATATATATTTGCACCTAATGAAGATAAAAAAGTTGTTTTTTCACTTGAAAATATAATTGGATATTCTAAAGAAGGGGGAGCGATAATAGATAAACCTACTTTTCTAGAAGAATTAGCATCAAAAACTATTAAAGCTGGAGCAGAATTTGCTATATGTGCTAATGCACAAGATATAAAAAGAAGTGAAAATAAAATAGAAATATTATTATCTATTCTGGGAAAGAAAATGAATATTTCAACAAAAATATTGATTGGGTGTGATGGAGTAAATTCAATAGTTGCAAAGAAATTCTTTAAAAGAGAAAACTATGAAACAATTACTTGTTTACAATATAGGATTACTAATTATGAAGCAATTGAATATGATAAAATTTATTTCTATTTTGGAAGTGAGGTTGCACCTCTTGGATATGCATGGATATTTCCGAAAGGTGAAAATATTGCAAATGTTGGAATAGGAGTTAGAAATGCAAAAGCAAAAGATTATTTAGATAAATTTATTGAAAATCATCAAAATTTCTTTTCAAAAAGTAAAATAATAGAAATAGGTGCAGCTCCAGTTCCAATAAGTGGAATGATTGAAGAAATAGTTTTAGATAATATAATGTTATGTGGAGATGCTGCTGGGCAAGTTATTCCAGTAACAGGAGGAGGAATACATTCAAGTATTGCAGCTGGAAAAATAGCTGGAGAAGTAGCTGCAAAATCTATTGAAGAAAAAAATTACTCTAAAGATATGCTTAAGCAGTATGTTGATAAATATAATGTTTATTGGGGTGAAAGGATTAAGAAAAGTCTAAAAGTACTTAAAGCATTAGAAAAATTAAATGATGAAGAATTAAATATGCTTGCAGATATATTAGATGGCCAAGATATAATAGATTTAGCAAATGGAATAAATACTAGTAGAGTAGCTATGAAACTTATGAAACATCCATTATTTGCATTAAAAATTGCAAAAATGATATTATAATTTATTATTCTTTTATATAAAAATTTAAAAATAAAAAATAGCTCAACGCCAGGGAAAACCTAGCGTGAGCTTTTTATAGGAAATTCTATGCTATTTAGATTTTTTAGATTTTTCGCTTGGTGCAGAAACAACGATTTCTATAGTACTAACGTTTCTTGGACGATTATCTGTTCCAACTCTTCCTTCTTCAGTACCTATATTGATTCTTTCATATACAGCATTTTGTACAAATCTTCTTTTAATTATTTCAGCTATATCAACAGCTCTACTAATAGCTCTTCCACGTGCTTTTAAAACTACTTTTTTTCCATCTGCAAGAGGCATTGTTGCTGCAAGAACATAGTTCATCAAAGGTTTTTTACCTACAAGTATTACTGCTTCTTCTGCCATAATGTTTTTCTCCTCTTTTTAGTAATAAAAAAGAAAAAATTGAAGTAAATAAATATTTCTTTATTTATTTTGTTTATTAAATTTTTTATTCTTATAAAACAATAATTTTTTGATGAATTTTGCCTAGAAAGCCTAAGGAAATTAGTTCTCCTAAATATAAAGCACGAATAGGATATGAAGGAGAATATTATTTATTAAAAAAATTCTTGGATATAGGAAAAGCTGGATTTTATGCTATTAGAACTCCTGGAAGCGGATCAGGTAAAATGGCTAAACCAGATTTAATAGCAGTAGATAATGGAAATCTACTTGCTATAGAAGTAAAATCAACTCGTAAAGATTATATTATGCTAAATAAAGAACAAATTAAACGTATAAAAGAATTTTGTGAAAAATTCATTGTAAAATGCCCTCATTGTGGAAAAGAATTTTCTCCAAAACCTGTTTTAGCTGTAAGATTTCTTAATAGAGAATGGAAATTTTTAGAAATTCCAGTAGAAATAGAAAATTCATTAATAATTAAAACTGATAAAAAAATTAAGAAAACTTGATTACTCTCTTTTCTTCTTCTTTTTTAATTGGTTTTCTTTCCAATTCACTTAATTCTAATAATAATGGACTTAAAAAATGACTTAAAGAAGATGTTACTTTTGACCATTTTCTTTCTGATGGCTTTTTTAAATAACCAATTTCTACTAAAGTTTCTAAGAATGAAGAAATACTTCTCCTTTTTCTTTTATCATTTGAAATTTTTTCAGGAAGAAAATTGATAATATCTTTAAGCATAAATTCATTTAAATTAATATTTGCTATTGCTGCAAGTACTTGAATTATTTCTTCTTCACTTAAAAGTCTTGTTTTCCAACTTAACATTTTAATAATCGGGTGAGACATATTCATACCTTAAAATAATCAATTTCTAAGCATTTAAAGATTTATTTTTATTCTTTTAACAAATTCAAGTGCAACTTTATATGGATTATTTGAATTAGTTATAGCTCTACCAATTATTATGATATCCGGCTTAAAAATTAAAAGATTATCTAAATTTTCTAAATTTATTCCTCCTGCAATAGCTATAGGAATTTTTACAGAAGCTTTAATTTTTTTCAATAAAGAAGCTTTATTAATTATTGAAGCTCCAGTTTTTTGTATATCTAAACCAGTATGTAAGCATAGAAAATCAACACCAATTTTTGAATATTCAATTGATTTTTTAAGAATGTTTTTTACATACATTAAATCTATCATTATTTTTGAATTATATTTTTTAGCAGAATCTAATGCTTCAATAATTGTTTGAGAACTAGCTAATCCTGAGATTGTTATTATATTTGCACCTGCTTCAGAAGCAATTTCTACTTCTAAAGCACCAGCATCTAAAGTTTTTAAATCAGCTATAACACAAGCATTTGGAAAATTTTTCTTAATTTCTTTAACAGCTTTCATACCTACACTTTTTATTAATGGAGTGCCAGCTTCAATCCATTCAATACCAGCTTTATAACATTCATTAGCTATTTTTAATGCTTCTTCAAGATTTTTAAAATCTAAAGCTAAAACAATTCTTAAATTTTTCTCTTTAGTAAATTTTAATGCTGATTCTCTGAAATTATTCATAATAATCACTACTATTCTATAATTTATTTTTTTAGCTAAAGATTTATATATCTAATTTAAAAATTTTTAAAACATTTCCTACGGAATATTAATGATATCCAACTAATGTAAAAACAATTTTATGGAATATATTTATCTTTATCTCTTATACTCTTCATTTAAAATTCTCTAAATTTCAATAGAAGTTTTATAGGGAATTTTTACTTTTGAACTTAATTCTTGAGGAGGAGCATTTATTATATTCTTAATTGTTTTAAAATTCTTTAATAATCTCTCAGCATATTCCTCACCAATAAATGGAATAGAAGAAATTATATTCAATTGTTGTTGATAAGTATCATTAAGAATTCCTTTTTTTAAATTAAATGAATATTATCAATTTTATAATATTTTCCATGCTTATAAATAATCTCTAAAATATTTGAAGTTTCTCCAATATTATTAGAATAGAAATGCTAATAAATATGATTTTACTTTCAATTATCTCTAAGTATAATGTGTTCTTTTAAAATGTACTATATTTCCTTACATATTTTTATACTTATTTTAAAAAATTATAATTAAAAAATGGAAATAAACAAAACAATAAAATTAAGAATAAATAATGAAAATTTAGAAGAAATCGAAAAACTATTAGCAATATGGAGGTATTCAGTAATTCAAAAAAGAAGAGGAATAAATATTGGTAACCTCGAAATTCCAGCAACTTATAAAGTATCTTTAAAACAATTTAATAACTTTGAAATTCCAATGTTTCATCCAATTGTCTTTAATACTGGTTTTAGCATCGATTTTGATAGTAATACAGTATATATAACAGATCCTGAAAAGAAATACCATAGAATTTCATTAAAAATCTTTGAGGAAGACATGAGATATCTAAAGAAAGAAATTGAAAATGGTGCAAAACCAACGATGGCTATGGTTTTACCACCAATTTATTTAAAAGGGCATCATAGAAGAAAAGAAAAAATCCAAAAATAAACATTGGAGATTGCATATAACATTAAAGAAAAATATTGAAATTTTGACCAAAGAAGAATTCGAAAAATTTCAAAGAATTTCAGTAATCGGAGTTGATCTAAATTCAAAATATGGAGTTGCATATGCGATATGGATATGGAATATTAGAGAGAATTTAATAAAACCAATGAAAACAAGGTTTCTACCGAAGATTAAATCTCATATATTTCAAGAATTAGAAAAACAAAGATTACAAGAAATTCATAGAAATTCAGTTAAATACAATGAATTGTATCAAAGAATAAATGCAAGAATAAGGAGGCAAAATAAAGATTGGGTAGAGAAAATTTCAAAAATGCTTATTGATATTGCATTAGAAAGTATTAAACAATATAATTGTGAAATAGCAATAATTTCATTTGAAGAACTTAAAAACTATGAAGCTGGAAATAATAGCAAAGGAACAAATAAGAAAAATGCAGAATGGTTAAGAAAAATTGTAAAAAGAACATTTGAAAAAAGCCTATGGAATAATTCTATGAAAATTTTAACATATCTGCCAACATTCAATAAAAATCAAATAAATCTAAAACAAATTCTAATAAATGCTGATTGTACTACAATAAAATGTTATAAATGTGGAAGCTTTGGAAAGATTGGGAAAGGGAAAAATAGCTTTTTCATTTGTGAAAAATGCGGATTGATAACAAATAAACATTACAATGCTTCAAATAATATTGCAAAGAATACTATTGAATATCAAAGAAGGCTACTTTCCCCGATACTTTCATGTTAGGGGAAGGTTAGCCAGAAGCCAAGCTTCCTATTCATAGGAAATTCAGCATTTGAGGCATATAGATGAGAGGTTTAACCTCAATGATTTGTTAATGAAAAAGCCCTATGAGCTTGGATGATAGAGAGGGGTTAGTAGTGGTTTATCCACTACTTGCTGGATTGCCTCCCGATGGGAGGAATAGGAAGTCTATATTCTAATCCAAGCTTGGAATATAGACAACCTCCAGAAAGAGGGGCTAAACTATGATAGGAAGCTATTTCTGGCAAAATCTAAAGCTACTTGAATTATAAAAAGTTAAATATGAATATAAATTAGATGTTTCAAAATTATTCATAAAAAATTCTTAGAAAGTAAATACAAAATAAAAACTTACTTTTTTTAAAAGATTATAAGTATCCTAAAATTTTTAAGAGAATAGGTATTAATGTTACCATTATTGTAGTCCACATTCCTAATATTAATCCAATTAACCATTTGAATAGGCTATCTATTCTTTCATTTATTCTATCGAATCTTTCATCTAATCTTTTGTTAAAGTTATCTAACCTTTCATTAAAGCTGATCATATTAGATTCTAAATGGTTCAATCTTTTATCAATTTGTTCTAATATTACTTCAATTTTTGCCATTCTTTCTTCTAAGCTCATTCTCATTTTAATATGCTCTAAAATATAAACATTCATTCAAGATTGTTTTATAAAAAATGACTTGAGCATACTTAATAAAATCGATTCTTTTAATATTGTTTCCAAAGAAAAAAAATATAAAAATAAGATGAAATATAAAAAATAAGGAAATGAAAGTTACTATAGAATATTATGGTATATTTAGGGATTATTCAAAAAAGAAGAATGAAGAAATAGAATTAGCTTCATCTATTAAAATTAAGGAATTGTTTAAAATTTTAGCAGAAAAATATGGAAAAATATTTGAAGATATCATAAAAAATAAACATGAAGCAATAATACTTTTAAATGGGAAAAGTATAAATTTACTTGATGGATTAGAAACTATAATTAATAATGATTCTATATTAACTATACTTCCAGTAATAGGTGGAGGATAATATTATAACTTTTCTTTTTATATTTAGAAGAGGAATTTAGAAAGTAAAATTTGAGACCCTCTACTTAATATTTATATACCTTCACATTTTTACTTTTTGCATATTGTTCTATATCTTTTCCTATTAATGTGCCTGTAAGTATAGGTATTACTTCTTTATCCGGATAATTTTTTATTATAATATCTTTTTTTAATAGTAATTCATTAATATCTTCTACTCTAGGGTGAATTTTGATTTCTGCTATATATGCATGCCTTTCTGTTATTACAAGTAAGTCTATATCTTTTTCATCAATTCTTTCATTTCTATATTTTAATAATATACTTTCTTTATTAGATGCTATTATTTTACTTAAATCTTCCAAAAGAAAATTAGCATAAGTACTTTCAGTAAGAGCTCCAAGCTCCATTCCTAAAATACCTTGACCATGAATTAATTGACCTAATGCTTTGCTATGTTCTTCTAATACTCGAGAATGTTCTTTTAATATCTCACTATGCTCTTTCAATACTTTACTATGTTCTTCTAATATTTTTGAATGCTTTACTTGTTCTTCTCTTAATAATCTAATTTCTTCCCATAACTTATTTTGTCCTTCATGAAGCATTTTAATATCTTCTTTTATTCCTTTAATCTCTTCCCATAATCTATTCTGATTTTCCCAAAGTTTATTTTGATTTTCCCATAACTTATTTTGGCCCTCTCTTAATAATCTAATTTCTTCCCATAACTTATTTTGATTTTCCCATAATCTATTCTGATTCTCCCATAATTTTTCAATATTTTCCCATATTCTTTTTTGTCCTTCTTCTAATGTATCTAATCTTTTTAAAATTTCAGAAAATCCTAAATATCCAGCTACAGTATATCTAAATTCTTTATCTTTATCTAATAATTCTAAAAAATTCTTTTTTAATGTAGTACTCATCTAATATTTAATAAAAAAACTACAATATAAGCTTATATATTTTTATTAATTTTTTAGTTTTTATTTTAAGACTTAGATTTTATTATAAAATTAAATTGTTAAAGGATATTTTCCATATTTTAAAGCAGACTTGTACATTATAACTATATTTCCTGGAGGAACATCTGGTTGAATATTATGAGCCGCAGCTAAAATATAGCCTCCTCCAGGAGCAAGAGCTTTAATTCTATTTTTTACTTCATTTTCTACATCTTTTTTAGAACCTCTTGGAAGAATATATTGAATATCTATTCCTCCATGAAAACATACATTTTTTCCATATTTTTCTTTTAATAAAATCGAATCCATGTTTTTTGCTCTAGGTTGAATAGGATTTATTATATCAAAACCTATTTCAATTAAATCATTTATAATTGGTTCTATTGAGCCACAACTATGCAATTGAATTTTCACATGTTTAGCTTCTTTTTTTATAAGAGAAATTAATTCTTTAACTTTAGGTTTAATGTATTCTCTCCATATTTTTGGTGATATTAATAAGCCTTGTTGATGACCATAATCATCTCCATAAAGAACAATATTAATGTAATCTCCTACTTCATTTAAATATTCTTTCCAAAAAGATTTATGCAATTCTAGTGTTCTATTCAATAATGCATTTACAAAATCTATATCCATTGCTATATCACGATAAAATTTATTAAAACCTCTAAGCCAAACTGCTAATTCAAGAATGCCTCCAGTAAATGCATCTGCTGTAACAGCAAATCCATCTTCAGAATATTTTTTTGCTTTTTTATAAAGATTTTTAAATCTATCAGAGTGAGGCACAGCTCCTTTATAATTTTCTATATCTTTAATACTTTTAGCGTTATATAATGGACTATATTGTTCAATTATTTCATAATAATATCCATGGAATTGCCTTCTATGCATTATTCCCCATTCATTAATATAACAATTTTCATTAATTTCTTTATAATTTTCATCTTTTTTAGTTGGAGCATTTATATGTATATGCCTAAAATCAATATCAAAAATATTTAAAATTCTTTCATCTATTTCTACTAATCCTTGCATTCTATCCCAAATAATAGATTTTATATCTTTAAATCCTAGATAATTAATCAATTTATCATAAGCAATTTTAGATATACCACTTATTGGTCCACCTAAATCTAAAGGAATTCTATCAGGTTCTTTTAAGTTAATAGCCATTAATACTCTTTCTATATGTTTCATATAAAACCATATCTTATTTTTAACGTTCTATATTTTAAATATTTTTTTAATTGATCCTTACAATATTATTCCAATATAATTGGTTTACCTTTTTGTTTTGATTCTTTTGCAGCTTGAGATATTTTCACAATATACATTCCATCTTTTGCATTTACTCTTGGTTCTTTATCTTCTATGATGCATTTTACAAAATCTTTTATTTCTTTAATATAAGATTCTTCAAATCTTTCTATAAACCAATATGGATAATCATTATGTATACCATTTTTATCCATAGTTTTTATAAATGTTGAAGATGGTTTTTCTATTCTAATAGCTGCTTTATCACCTATTATTTCTGTTTTTACATCGTGTCCATAAGGGCATATTTCAATTGTGCTTACTACTCCTAACGCATTATTTTTAAAAGATAAAAAACATATTAAACTTTCATTTTTTCCAAATTCGCCCCTAGATTCAACATATACTTTATTTACTTCTGATCCTATTAGCCAATATAATAGATCAAAATCATGACTACAAGTTGTAAAAAGTATTCCACCACTAATTTCTTCATTTGCTTCCCATCCTGAGTGAGGTTCAGGATCAAATGTGTTTGAATATGAGATTAAAATTTTTCCTAAATAGCCTTTTTCAATTAATTCTTTTGCTTTTTCATAAGAAGAGTCGAATCTTCTATTAAATCCTACTTGAAATTTTACTTTATATTTTTCTACTTTTTTAACTATCTCTTCAGCTTCTTTAATATTTAAGCATAAAGGTTTTTCACAAAAAACATGCTTACCAGCTTCAATAGCAGCTATCGATACTTCATAATGTAAATTATTTGGTAGTGATATAATAACAGCATCTATATCTTTATCTTTTATTAAATCTATATAGGAAGAATAAACTTTCTTTGCTCCAATTTGTTTTGCTAAATTTTCTGCAGCATTTCTATTTACATCAGCTACAGCTAAAACTTTTGCGCTTGTATATAAGGTTATATTTTTTGCATGAAAATTCCCTATTTTACCTGTTCCAATTATTCCTACATTAATAATTTTATTCATATTTTAATCTACTCTTTTAAATAAAGCGTAAACTGGTTTCCAACCTTTACTTCCTGGAAGTAAAAGATATGGCTTCATTTCTTCTTCAGTTCTATAAGTAACTTCTTCAACAGGCGGTACTTTTCCAGGTGGAAATACTTCAAGTATTTCATCTATTAATAAAGTTAAATATTTTAAGAAAAATGCAATTGCTCTTTTAACCTTCCTTGCTTCTCCAAGTTTAGCTTTTCCAACAACTCCTTCAGGAGTCGCTACAATTTCAATTGGCATATGTCCTTGTCCTGAACTCCATATAGATGGTCTTCCTAATCCATCTACTGCATTATCTATATGTCCATTTGGCAAATAATGTTTTGGCTCTGTATTAACAGCGTATTTCATTTCAACCATTTCAGGAATAAGAAGTAAAGCTAAAGAAGTTTCAGCTTCATCTGCATGAACAAACCATGTTTCAAATTCTCCTCCTTTCTCTTTTGTTCTGAAAAATTTTCTTGAAGCTCTATGCCAATCTATTACTCTATATATTCCTGGCAATTGATATTTTTTCATAAATTCTTGAATGATTGATTCAAAAACCCATAAATGTCCATGATTATTAATAAACAATTGTTTTCTAAATCCCATATTCCAAAATCCAAGCATCATATCTAAAGTATAATTTTTAAGATGGTCTTCTTCTATAATTACAGTTCCAGGCATTCCATAATGATGCCATGGATGAGCCCCATAAGTTATTGGCCAAGCTAAACTTACTGCTCTTCCTTTCTTTTCAGTATATCTTCTTACCGCTTCACAAATTTGAGTAACAAAAAAAGTATCTGCACCTGATGGTAAATGCTTCCCATGATATTCTGTGCTTCCAACAGGTATGAGAAGAATATCATTTTTCTTTAAATTTTCTTCAATTTTATATCCAGGGGTAGTTTGTATATAAACATTTGGTTTTGCTAATTCTGAAGGCGATGGGATACCATATTCTTCTAAAATTTTATCTATTTCTTCTTCACTTGCAAGCCATATTTCTTTTTCTAATTTACCAACACTTGTTTCTTCAAAAACTAAATCTGGTGGGATTCTCCTTTCTTGCTTCATATATTTAATTTTAAATTTTGCTATATTTAAAATTTAAGTATGGTTAAGTTTAAAGTTATTTAATTTTTTAACCTAAAACAATTTATTTTAATAGTTTTAGACTGATCAAAACTTAAATACACGTGGATCTTTTTAAATAATTATGTTAGTAGCTACTTTATATGCAGATTGGAAACCTAGAGAAGGATATTCTCCTTCTAAAATAGAAATAGAAACTAAGAAAGTTAGTATTGGAAGTAGAATATGGAATAATCCAATTTTAAAGCTTGAAGAAATAGATATTCCAAAAATAAGTTCTAGAGAAGTTTTAATAAAAGTTAAAGCATGCGGCATATGTGGATCAGATATTCATATGTATGAAAAAGATGATGAAGGATACATGCTTTATCCTGGATTAACTAAGCTACCTGTAGTTATTGGACATGAATTATCTGGAGAAGTAGTAAAAGTTGGAGAGAAAGTAAAAGAATTGAAAGAAGGAGATATGGTTACAGCTGAAGAAATGTGGTGGTGCGGATATTGCACTCCATGCAGAAAAGGATATGTAAATCAATGTGAAAATCTTGAAGAAATGGGTTTTACAGTTCAAGGAGGATTTGCAGAATATATTGCAATAGATGCAAAATATTGTTGGAAAATAAATGATTTATTAAATGTTTACAATTCAGAAGATAAAGTTTATGAAGCAGGATCATTAGTTGAACCAACAAGCGTAGCATATAATGCAATTTTTGTAAGAGCTGGTGGATTCAATCCAGGAGGATACATAGTAGTTTATGGAGCTGGGCCAATAGGATTAGCTTCAATAGCATTATCAAAAGCAAGCGGAGCTGGAAAAGTGATTACTTTTGAAACTTCTGAAGAAAGAGCTAAATTAGCTAAAGAAATTGGAGCAGATTATGTTTTTAATCCTATAAAACTTGAAAAAGAAAATGTTCATCCTTATGAAAAAGTTTTAGAAGTAACAAATGGAATGGGAGCAGACCTTCAAATTGAAGCTGCAGGAGCACCATTAAAAACTTTGCCTGAAATGCAAAAATGTTTAGCAATAGGAGGAAAAATAACATGGATTGGAAGAGCAGATGTTGAAGCACCTATTTTCATGGAAAACTTTCAAGTTAGAGCTGCACAAATATATGGAAGCCAAGGACATTCTGGATATGGAACATTCATGAATGTTATAAGACTTATGGCTTCAGGAAAAATAGATATGACAAGAATAATTACTAGAAGATATAAACTTTCAAACATATTAGAAGCAATGGAACAGGCTAAAAAAAGATTAGATGCAAAAATAACAATCAAGCCATAATATTTTAAATATTATTGTTGATCAGGGATGTTTCACATTATAATCTACTAATGCTATATTACATCTTTATACCTTCTAAAATTAAAATCCAATGATTAACTTTTCTTATATTTTTAGTTTTAAAATATTTTGAAAATAATTTAACTAAAGTTATTTCATTAAATTCATTAGTATGCAAATTAAGCCACTTTCTTCCAAATGTATGGCTCCATAACCACCAAATAATTTTCCATGAAAAATTTACATTAGGAGTTGAAATAATAACTTGCCCTCTTTTTCTTAAAATTCTATATATTTCCTTAATGGCTTTTTCTGGATTTTTTAAATGTTCTATAACTTCAAGTATAACTACACTATCGAAAGATTCGTTTGAAAATGGTATATTTTCAGCATCACTAATAATATCAATGTTTTTATAAGAATGCAAATCCAATCCGATTGCTTCATGAATAATTTTATGTTCACCACAACCAATATCTAGAACTCTAGATTTTTTCAGAATTTTCTTAACAATATATTGTCTTCTTTTTAACCAAATATAGCTTATAGGATTCGTAAACTTAATTTTCAAAATATTATTTAAAAAACTTTCCTTTTTCACATTAATATTTTTATAAAAAATGCCAAATAAAGACTTTAAATTCATGAAAAATCTTAAAATAGTTTAAAATAGTTTAATAAAGTTCAAATAAATTTAATAAAAATATAATTCTTAAATCCTTAAATAGCTTTTAATAAGAACATAGTTAATTAAATTTCAAAAATAAAAAATAGGGTTATAATTTTTCAATAAATATTTGAAAAGCTTTTATTAATGCACCTTTTGCAGCATTTATTACAAGTTCACTTGTTTGATCTGCTTCAGGTTTTATTTCAAAACTTATAGCTCCATTATAGTTTATTTCAGATAAAGCTTTTAAAAGTTTTGCAATATCTTCTTCTGTATTTAATGCTCCTTTTGTATGGAAAACTGGATGCCAATCATAAAGCTTGCCATTAACTTCTTTACCACAACCAATATGAATATGGAAAAGATAATCTTTTATTTCTTTAACATCTTCTGGTTTTTCATTTAATAAAGGTGCATGACTTAAATCCCATAATAATCCTATATTTTTATTTTTTTCACGTACTTTTTTAATTATTTCTAATGCTTCATCTTTTGGACCAATTAAAAGTTTTTTATCATGATCTCTATCAAATGTTTCGAATACTATATTTATACCATATTTTGAAGCATAGCTGCAAATTTCATTTAAAGAATCTATTAATAATTTCTTTGCTTCTTCTCTTTTCTCTTTTTCAACATCTGGACCAGAACATAAAGCTATTGTGCATATTCCATATCGTGATGCTTTATCTATTTCCTTTTTTATCATATCTATAGCTCTTTTCCTTTCATTTGAATTAAGAGAATTTATATTAATTTTTTCTTTAAATATGAATGGTTGAAGACCAATACTTACATTTTTATTCTTTAATAATGGAGCTATTGAAGATAATTCTTCATTCGAAAGAACTGGCAATTCTATTAAATCAAAGAAATTATCTTCAGCAATTTTTTTAATAGAAGAATATATTTCTTTTCCTTCCATCATTGTTGGATATGCCATAAAGCTTACAATTCCTATATTCCAAGGGAACTTAACAGAAAAGCACAAGTTATTTTTTAATATATCTATTGAAAATCCCATTTTTAAATCACCATTTAGCTTAAAAATTTTAACTTTTCTCTAATACTTAAGTTTTTTTATTAAAGATATATATGTTTAGCATCTTTTAAAAAATCTTTTATAAGATTAAGATTTATACCTAATGAATTATTTTATAAAAATGAAAATAATAAAAACTCTAAAAAAGAGAGAAAGCTATATTAAATTCCAGAAGATGCAAAAGAAGAAGTTTAAAATGAATTACATAAGATAGCCGCAGAAATGGGGAAGAATTACTTAAATGTACCTAAAAACATATCACTGATCCTCAATAGAGTTGCCACTTTTTGATTTAGGATAACTATAATAATATCTAAAATTTTTTGGTATACCTCTTTTAAAAACTAAATTTCATAGAATATTTTTTCTGGTCTAAAGAATTCTTCTGTAGCTTTTAATAACCATATATTCTTTTCCTTTGCTTTTTCTATAAGTTCACTCATGGGCAAAGATACATAAATTACAAATATAATTTTTTTTCCTTAAAAGGTTTGGATAATTAGTTTTAAGTTTTTCAAATTTTTCTAAAAGCTCATCAATTAGTTTAGCTCCAGCTCTAACTGTTGCTTCACCAATAACACAAATATCATCTGAAGCACCATAAACATTTATTTCTAAATCTGGAAGAGCTAGCGAAGTTAACTCAAGGCTTATTCCAAATTCCCTAAGCTTAAATTTTATCACAGACTTTGCTTCATCTTTAACATCTATAGTAAGCTTTTCTAAGGTTCTCTCAACTCTAATAAGCCTATTTTCCATTTTCTCAAACCTAAGGAGTATTTTGTTAAAATCTTCTCTAAGCTTTACTTGCTCTTCAGCAATTCTAATTTGTTCCTCTCTAAGTTTAATTTGTTCTTCCCTTAACTTTACTTGCTCTCCTGCTATATTATCAAGTCTTTTTAAAATTTCTGAAATACCTAAATAGCCTGCAATAGCATACCTAAACTCCAAATCCTTATCTAAAAGTTCTAAAAAATTCCTTCTTTAAAGTATTCAAAGTTGAACACTAAAAAATAGAAAGTGCACTGCTATAAAAAGTTTATCAATTTATATTTATAAAATATTCCATAAAAATTTAATAGGAATAAAGTTAATTAATTAAATCAAAAAGGGGTTTAGAAAATGTTATCAATAATACCCATAGATCTTAATAAAATAAAAAAAGAGGATATTGATAAAGAAATATTAAGATTAGGAATAATAGCTGAATTGGATGCTGTAAATCTTTATGAATAATTAGCAAATATGACTGATGATAAAAATATTAAAAAAATTCTTTTAGATATAGCAAAAGAAGAGAAAACCCATGTAGGAGAATTTCAAGCATTATTGGTATTAAAAGATAAAGAACAAATGAAAGAATTAGAAGAAGGAAAAAAGGAAGTTAAAGAATTAATAGAGAAATAAATAAAATTTTACATCATACTTTTTACTTCATTACTAATAAAGAAAAATTTAATAGTGAAAAATATTTATAAGAGTAAAATAAAAAATATTGAAAAAAAAGCTTAGAAATAAAAAAATCGAGAAATTCTAATAACAAAAAATAAAAAAGGTATTTTTTGTATTTAAGATGTTAATGAATTACGAAAGTTTTTTCTTTTTTCTACTTCGTAAGTAAATTGCTATAATTGCTACTATAGCTGATATTATACTCAGCAAAATGATAATCGCATTAAAGTAATCTTCAACATATATTGCTCTCATTTCAAATTTTGTATTATATCCAGTGAAAGCTAACTTTACTGTATTATTAGTTGAGTTTAATGTTCCAGACCATTGTTTAAAGTTATACTTTCCACCAAGCATTCCAAGTATTCCTGCCATACTTACAGAGGGAGGCGCAGATAATGTTACTTCATCCCCTTCTTTGTATTTACCTGTTCCTGATATTTCAATTGCAGCATTTGATGAAATATTTAAAGTATACATCAATACAACTTTAATGAATTGACTTGTAGAATTACTTGCTCCTTCATTATCAATAACTGTTAATGTTACCTTGTAATTTCCAAGTCCATGATAAGAATGTTTTACTTTGGCACCGGAGCTCTTTCCACCATCTCCAAAATCCCATTTATATGAAGATATGCTTCCATCAGGATCGCTTGAAGCTGAAGCATCAAATGTCACTTCTTCACATAATCCTATTTTAGTAGGCGTATAGCTAAATCTTGCTATTGGTAAATAGTTTGTGCTAGCCATGGCAGCCATAAGTGGAGTTGTTTGCCCTTCATACGAGATATATCCAATTATGTAATATAAAACCCCTTTTTCAGCAGAAGAAGTATCCCATATAAAAGTGAATTTGATAGAACTTTTTGGAGTAAGAGATGAGAAATTATGGTAAAAGTATAAAATTGAGCCACCATTCTCTTTCTGTATTATGAATATGCAGCTTCCGGAGAGGTTTATTGAGCCAGTGTTCTGAGCATCAAGTGATATTCTCACATTGTCACCTATCTTGAAGTGTTGAGGTTCAACGCTAAAGCTTGTCACGTTTATTATAGGTCTGCCAAGTCTGAACCCGCATGTTCCCCTATCTAGTAAGTTTCCATAGGTATCATTTAACATAACTTCTACATAATAGTCGCCGATTGGAAATCCCGTGCTGTCCCAAACCATCGAAAATGATGCTTCACCTACTACATTGTGAAGTGTCTTTAATGGCGCACTGCTGATAACTGCATTTGTCAAATAGCTTTTTATCAGAGCACTGATAATGATGTTCTTAGCTCCGCCTGAATTGTTCAATAAGACGTTAATAGTTACGGTTTCACCTGGATCGTAAATTATCCGATCAGTAGATAGACCGATTATCGTAACCTCAGAAACTTGCTCAGCAAAAACATTAGAAATACTACTTAAAATCAGGGTTAATATAAGAATGCATTCCAAGGATTGAAATAAACGCTTACTATTCATGGTCACCCACCATACTTAGGATCTCCATAGTAATTGACTTCAAACGCAAATTCTACATCCATTTTTCTGATCTTCATGTTCTTGAACAGAAGTCCTATAGGCCAACCATTTTCTAAATATCCTTTAAGACTTAAAAAGAAGCTCTCTTTCACTTCTACAGGAGAACCACCCATGGTCATCGTTGAGCCTATGTAGACCACAGCACCATAATGGAAGAAAGCTTCAGGCATTCCGTAAAGGGAGTTGTCCCAAATCTCATGAGTTATAGGATTCCAGTTCTTCCGCATATACCGACCTGTTTCGCATGACCAGGCGAAAACAATAGGACAGCTTCTACCGAAATCTATCGGATTACCAACGACCCCCCCATTCTCTTGTTGGATGCCAATGGAACATGAACTATTTTCTTGAGCGTCTAGAACAGACGCCCAGCTTCCTCCTCCAGCTAATCCATGACCAAACCAAAATATCAAGCTTTTATCCAATGCTCTATTCTTAATGGCTATAGCCCGCTCAGCAGGATCGCTATAATTGCCCGTGTATACTATCTCTACATTAAATCCTTGATGCCAAAGCCCATTAGCTACATCCTCCACACTTCCAGGGAAATCTTCTTCGGGTCCTGAGATTGCAAGAACATTCAAATAGAGTTCTTTCAGCCCAAGGTAAACCGAAATGCTGGCACTTATCGGTTTAATGAGTCCCCCTGCGTTTTCACCGACAATCCTCCCCACGATCAAATCTGGTATTCCGTCGTCTCCTATAATGTCGGCATAATAGTTATCGCTACAGAAAACGACATCCCAATTCCAACGATCTCCGCCCCAATATCTGCCAATAACATCCTTTGCAGGCACTATCTTGTTCTCTCCTACGATTAGAAGGTAGGCATTTCCCTTTCCTCGAAACGTAGGCAGTCGCCTGACCAATTTATCATATTTATAAGTGCCTCTGGCTGAACAAAATACGTTAGAAGGGGCCTCGATAAATGGATTAAGGAGATTTTTTAATGTATCTGGAGTATTGGTAAATTCAAGGTATCCCAAGACTCCATGCTTTATCTTAGCTAACACGGCAATCTCTTGAAGCAATAGATTCACACCATCTCTATCCGTAGGATTGTCTATGAACAACTTCTCTGGATGAGTGACAATCAAGTAATCTACAGTATTAAAGGCATCTTGTAATTCCGATATACCATTACCATCCCAGTCCTCATAATCTACATCTCGAGGTAGTATGAAATATTTACGATAAGTCACACCCTCACATTGGAATGATATAAAAGTCTCGAAACCGCCAATGATATACGGATAATGCTGGAAAGAACCCTCAACATATTGAATGAAATCGAAAACTATAGGCACAGCATAGTAGTGAAAGGTCCAAGACTCTCCTGGGTTCAGTTTATTCATCGATGGTTTTATATTTACAATACTTCTGTGCAAAATCCGATCATACAATACCTCGGTGTCTCTAGATGTCTCTGGCATTGGCAGGGCCATTGCCTGAAAACTAATACACGGATCAATAATATTGAAGCCCTCTAAAGCCGTAGTCCCATTATTTTTGATCGTTAAACTGACATCAAACCAGTTATCATGTCTTACAACATTCCTCATGACCTCAATGTTAATGATTTTTATCACTCCAGTTTCTATCTTCTCAAGATATTCTCCTATAGGCATCATGCTGAATATTTTTACTCTTATGCTATCATGTCCATAGTTACCTGAATCGTCCCATGCCTTAACTTCTATTATATGCTCGGAATTTGGTACAAGACCTGTTGCATTCCAAAGATAAGTGAAAGTTAAGTTGCTTCTTTTTGGATTTACAATAAGCTCTCCTCTGAAAGGATCGATATGAAACGGAGCATATACCTGTCTTTCTACCAATCTACCATCTATATGAAGCTCTACTTCTTGAATGTATCCTGTGGGTTTGGTTGCATTCGGGTCGTCCTGTATTAAAGCCTCTATCTCTACGAGGCCGTGCACCCATTCTCTACTTGGTTTAATTATTCGCACTAGCGGCGGAGTTCTGTCCGGCATCGGATTGTCGATCGTGCCATCTTTTGTATCGATACCCTCATTTCCAGCAGCATCAAAAGCTTTTGCACTGAAACTATGAACTCCATTACTGAATAGAGTAGTGTTGCAAACCCAAACATAAGGTGGAGAGAAATCTATGAACTTCACTACTCCATCTATTGAAAAAGTTACACCTCCTACTCCAACATTATCACTTGCATTAGCTTCGATATTTGCGATACCAACAAGTCTTTCTGGTAAGAACAATGTTACTGAAGGTTTCTCCTTATCTGGTGGAGATATTGTTTCAAATACCATGCTCTTACTAATAACAACATACCCACAAATATCCTTTGATCCAACATAGAAACGATAAGTAGCCCTAGGTTTAAGGCCAGTTATCTTTAACTCATGGTTATTTACCATATTTGCATCATAAACTTTCCCTTCTTCTCCAGTAGATCTATCGCTATATATAACTGCACTATCACTTTTCTTATTTGTGCTCCATATTACTGTTACTGAATCTTGAGTAACATTTATGACTCTTGGTCCTGATGTGATTATTATTGGAACATAATATGATACACCCACTTTCTCTAAACAATTATTTTCCTCATTAGATTCCTCAACTTGATTATAATTATCTGCACATACTTTAACTGTAATATTTTGGCATTCTGGCCATTCATACTTTTTAAATAATGATTTGTATACTTCTCCCGGCTTTAGATTAACATCAACTTTATCATGATCAACTTCTTTTCCATTAACATAAAGTGTTGTTGAATGCCCACTTTTTGCAATATCTTCTCCAATATTCTTTATAACATATCCTATTCTACTTGTATTCCTATCAAGTATTATTTCAATAACAACAAGATCTGGCCTATATGCTCTCGTAACATTTATTTTATCCAATAATTCGTTATTACCTTCATCAGCTTCCATAACAGAGTTTTCATAATCAATAGAGAAGAAGATTATATATACTCCTTCAATAGATGGAGTCCAATTTAGTATCAATGTCCTATTTTCCCCAGGAAGGAGACTTGGTACATCAACAGAAGCAATTATTGTCTTTGTCACATTAACCAACCAGAGCCCTCCTTTACAAGCTCCAGCTGTTTCATTTCCAATATTCTTAACAACGACTGTAAATTTGACAGATTGCCCAACTCTTGGCACTTTTGGTGTCCAAGACATTGATAGTAAAGTTAAATCTGGCAATGCTAAATACCAAGTTTCTTCTCTACAATTATTCCTCTCATCTTTCTCAACAACATTTTCTCCATAATCAGCACAAACTTTTATTACATGCTTTAGTAATGTCATACGCCAATCATAATCAAAGTATCTCTCTATCTCTTTTCCAGGTTCAATTATTGTATTAATATAATCTTTAGCTAAATATTTCCCATCTATGAAAAGAGCATTGAAGAACTTTATAGGAGCTCCTACAGCTCCTACACTAGCATCACCTATATTCTTTATTTTATAATAAATCCTATTGCCTTTTTGCCATATATCTGTAATTATAAGGTCTGGTAATGGAATTGTTTCTATTTTTGCTTCAGCCCAAATAGCCCAATCTCGATTTGAAGTTTGACCAGCATTAACATATAGAATAAAATTACCTTTCTTACCAGCTATAAAATTTAAGTTCTTTGTTATTACATCAAGCTTGCCATCTAGAGTTGCAAAATGGCTTGAGATAGTATACCTTAAAGGAGCTGCGGCTGTGCCACGATATTCATCAAAATAAACATCAAATTTAGCACCATCTGTTCCAGTCGCACCAGAAAGGAAGCCAATCCTAACAGTCAATTGAGTATTTGGTTGAATAGTTTGTTGAGGATAAACACCAGCAATCCAGCCACCACTAATCCATTGCGGATGAGTTTCAAGAACTCTACTCCATTTGGTTCCATCTTCTAATATCGCATTATTTACATAACATGCAAAGCCTCTACTATCAGAAGTACTTCCTGGGAATGGTAAAGCTCCAGCTCCACTACTCCAAGATGCTTCTGATGCATGAGCTATAAAATCATAAATCGTAGTTCCAGAAGGTGCTTGAATTGATGGGCCTAAAATTTTTTCATTTGAACTAAGAATGTTATAATTTGAAATTGAATTCTCCTGTGCGCTTCCTATAACAAATGTATGTTGAACATATGCAAAATGTAGGGATGCCAATAATAATATTAATAATGCAAATATTTTTTTATATAATTTCGTTTTTTTCCCCTTTTTTTAAATAATATTAGTGAAAAATCATATATATACTTTTATAATCTATTTTAAAAATTCTTAATAAAAATTAATAGAAAATTAAAAAAATATATTTTTAAGTATTATCAAAAAATCCATATCATACTTAGCTTCTTTTTCCTGAAAAATAGCATCTGATTGAAAGATTATTTTTTACTAAGAAAAAATTTCCATATATTTCTTCAAAAAGATTTTTTCAAATAAAAATATTAAAAGAAAGTTATTCTTGAAAAGAAATTTTAGAGATATTATTAGCAAAATTTAAACCATTAATTAATCTAATTGTAAGCTTTTCAACTTCTTTATCAATTATTTCACGAAACTTTTTATTCTTATTATATAGATCAATTAGCTTTTCTCTAAAATATCTTCTTCCATTCTTATCTCTAAAATTCAATGCAAGATAAGAATAGAATCTAAAGAATAATGCTCTAGGATCTCTTTTTTTCCTAATTCCTTTTTTTACTTCTTTTTTATATCTTTCAATTTGCTTTTTTAATAAATGTGAAGCTAAAGGACCGTTTTCAGCAATTTGCTTATTAAGAAAATCGTATACTTCATCAAATATTTTATTATAAAGTTTTCTTTCTTCAGATCTAGGTGGAAATGATGAAAGGATTTCCATAAGTAATTCATAATAAACTCCTGAAATTTTATACTTTAATTCTCCTCCAGTTGCTTTTAATAATGCTTTATATGTTCCAGGTCCTTTTCCACTATATGGAGATGTACCACTTCCAGAATGTATAGATAAAAGAGCTCCAAAATTTTTAGCAATTGTTGCTAATTTAGAAACTTTTTCTTCAAGCTTTCTTAAATCTCCTCTAAAATCCATTCTTTTCTTAAATCCTATATTTGGTGCAATATAATCTACATGCATTCCAAGATTTTTCCATTCATTTAAATAGAATAGCATTTCTTTATCATTTGTTTCTTCAATTGTTTCATCAAAAGCAATTTCAAATCCAAAAGGTTTATTCATTTTTCCTTTTATATAATCGTATATTTCTTTACTTATTCTTAAACTATCATTAAATTTTAATGCAAATCGCATTATTTCATTTTCATCAAATTCATATGCTATATTTTTACCAATTGTTGTAGTAAATTCAAATTTTTTTCCAATATATTGATTTAATAATCTTTTTCTTTCATTTTCTGAAAAAGCTTTTTCAAATTCATTTTTTAATTTTTCATAATCCAGCTTGTATACATCTAAATTAAATAAATCACAAGTATCAATTGTAAAACTATTTATAAAATTTGTTGAAATTGCTTCATCTATTTCACTTTTAGCATATTCAATGGATTTTTTTAATTCTTCAATATCAATTTTAGCTTCTTCATGAATACCAGCAATTCTCTTAACTGCTTTAATAGTAGATCCAATTATCATTATATGGTCTGCTTCAATTTCAATAATTACTCCTTCTTTTAAAGAAGCTTCAGCACTCATTGTAATATATTTCTTAATAGAAGTGCCAGTATGTCCCCTAGTAATTTCATATTTTCCAGGAGGAGCATTTATAACTTCTTCCGTTGCAGTTTCTCTTCCAAATGAAAGCATTAATCCACCTGCAACATTTTTCTTTTTGAATGCTTTCAATATCCCTGTTAAGAAAATCTCTGGAATTCTTATACCAATTGCTGGATGATGTACTACACCCAAATATCTTGGACCAATATTTTCTCCTTTTATCATATCTCTCATTATTTTTTAAATATTATTATTTAAATATTTTTATTATAAAATTTAAAAGTTAATATAGTAGTTATGAAGTATACTTTAAAGCAATATAGTGAATAGAAAATGTCGTATATTAATACTAAAATAATAAAAGAAAGCCTTCCAAAATTGGAAGTTCAAATTCATAAAGGAGTATTAACTATCCTTTGTTTATTATTATTAAAGAGGAAAACAATGTATGGTTACGAGTTAACACGTGAAGTTAAAAATACAACAGAAAATATAATAAAAGTAAGAGAGGGAACACTCTATCCAATTCTTCATAGATTAGAAAAAAGAGGTTTAATAGAAAGCATATGGGAAAAATCATCAAAAGGTCCCCCTAGAAGAATATATAGATTAACAAATTTTGGAGATCAAATTCTTAAAGAAGTTATTAAAAAATATGGAAGAATATTTAATAAAATGATAATTTTAGCTCAAAAAAATTATGGAAAATTATGGAAAGGTGAAAAATAAAATGAAAAATAGAATAAGTTATTTATCTTTATTCATTATCTTAATATTATCTATCACAATAATGATGAATATCAAAAAACTACCTACTTTATGTTTAGAAAATAATATCGAGGAAAAAAATTATTCATTTATAGAAAATTGGCATGATTCATTATTTTGGTTAAATGTAACAATAGATAGTGAATTCACTATAAATACTAAAGCTAATATTAAAATAATCATAAAAACCATATACTTAAAAGAAAACAATTCAATATATTTCTATTCATTTGAAACAGGGATTTTAAACACAAATGTTATAGCTTTTAAACCAATATTGAAAAACTTTACTTCGATAGAAAATGAAACTAAAATTGATTTATCATTATACTTAAGTGATCCTAGTTTTAATGAAATAAAACCTGGAGAAGAAAAAGTATATCAATTATATTTGAAAATTTATGGACAAATAAGGAATGAGAAAAATGAAACTTATAAAATGGAAACTTTTAGAACAATCAATGTTATATTACATTCACCTAAAGCAATAGTATCAATTGATTATAAAGTTCCTGAAATAATAGAAGAAGGAAAAGATTTTAATATTTTAATAAAAATTCTTAATGAAGGTAATTATCCAATAAAAGATATATCTTTATACATTTATGGATATAAAGTAGAAGTTCTTGCAAATAATTATAAGAAAATAAATATTATTGAAGCAAATAATTATGCAGAAATCATTTTTCCAATAAGAATTAAGCATATGGGATTTTATACAATAAATATAGATTTAGCATATAAAAGTTTTGGAGGATACAATGTAACAAAGTCTGAAAGCATATTGATTAATGTTAAAGGAAAAAGCGAATTAACATGTAAAGCAAATATAGAAAGTGATGGAAGAATTTTAATATATGGAAATCTCAATCCTATGAAATCTAATGAAAAAATATTCTTAAGTTATAGTTTTGATAATGGAAAAACATGGAATTATCTTGGAGAAACATTTACTATTGAAAATGGAAGCTATTATTATTATTGGAAACCTAATGAGAAAGGGGAATATCTTATAAAAGCTGAATGGAATGGAGATGAAAATTATTTAAATTCAGAAAGTAAAGAAGCAAAAGTAGAAATTAATAAAGAATATAGTAGAATAACTTTAATGGTTAATTCTAATAATGTTTTTGAAAATGAAAAAGTAATTATCACTGGTGAAATAATTCCTAATCGTGATAAAGCAATAGTAATTCTTTATTATAGTTTAGATAAAGAGAAATGGGATATTATTTCAATAATAAATGTTGAAAATGGAGAAAAGTTCGAGTATAATTGGGAACCTAAAAAGAAAGGAATATATTATATCAAAGCTGTTTTAGAAAGCAATGAAAAATATTATGAAGCTGAAACAATTCCAATAAAAATAAATGTAAATGAAAAAACTTATTCTTTAATTGAAGAAATTGTAAAAATACTTACTACACCAATTGTAATAATATTAATAGCAATTATTATAGTCTTTTCAATAATCGTATTTTTAATAAAAAGAAAGAAAAGTGTATAAAAAATGTCTTTAATTGCACAATTGCGAATAATACGCCATTTCTTAAAATTATCCGAAAGAGATATAGCTATTAGGAAAGGGAGAGCTATTTTAACAATACTTGGAATAACAATTGGAATTGCAACTTTAGTCTCATTAATGTCCATTGGACTTGGAATGAGACAACAAATAGAAGATCAATTGAATGAATTGCTTGGAGCTGGAATGATGCTTCAAGGAAGCTCTACTGCAGATGTTCCAGAGGTAATATTGGAAAATGTTAAAAGTATAAACTACGTATCGGATGCTTACCCTGTAATTATAATGATTGGACAAATAAAAACTGGAGCATGTGTTTTTTTAGGAGTACCAGCTGAGCAAATTAAGAATTATTTAACTGGATTAGAAATATTGGAAGGAAGAAGTTTTTATCCAGAAGAAGAAAATGTAATTGTAATTCAAAAAATGGTATCTGAAAGGTTAAATCTTCATCCAGGAGATTTTATGACGATAGATATAGAAAATGTTGGAAAAAGGACTTTTAAAATAGTGGGAGTATTTGATGTTGGAACAGTAGTTGTTGCTGGACAAATAGGAATAATTGCTACAAATATTAAAACTGCTCAAAAAGTATTGGGAAGAGAGGGATATGTTTCATCAATTATAGTAAGAGTAAGTGATAGAAGCAAAGTATATTATATAGAAAAAGTATTAAAAGAGATGTTCCCTAATGCTAGGATTACTAAACAAGAAGAAATATTAAAAAGAATAAATTCTATAATGGATATAATAAATGGAGTTTTAATTGCAATAGCTTCTATAAGCTTACTTGTTGCTGGATTAAGCATTATGAATACTATAATGATGGTAGTTAGAGAAAGAACAAGAGAGATAGGAACATTGAGAGCGATAGGAGCTAAAAGATGGCATGTATTAGCAATTTTCTTATCTGAAGCAGGAATATTAAGTCTATTAGGTGGAATATTTGGTTGTATTCTTGGAATAGTAGGAGTATATTTCATAAGAGAATTTATTCAGCAATTAATTCGTATTCAATTGCTAATTGTTATTTCACCTATAATTTTGGCATATGGCATAATTATAGCAATCACAATAGGTTTACTTGCAGGTTTTCAACCCTCATGGAAAGGAGCAAACATTAGACCAATAGAGGCTCTTAGATATGAGTAACATAGCAGTTGAATTAAAGAATGTAGTTAAGATATATAAACTTGCTCCAGGAGTAGAAATAGAAGCTCTTAAAGGAATTAATTTAAAAGTCAATAAAGGGGAATATATTTCTATAATGGGACCATCTGGAAGCGGAAAAACAACTTTATTAAATATAATCGGAACAATGGATAAGCCTACTTTTGGAAGAGTAATAATAGATGGAATAGATGTTACAGATATGAGTGAGAAAGAATTATCGGATTTTAGATGTAATAGGATAGGATACTTATTCCAATTCTTTAATTTAATTTCAACTTTAAATGCTTTAGAAAATGTTATGCTTCCAATGATTCTTTCAGGAAAATATACTGAAAAAGAAGCTCAAGAAAGAGCTATAAAATTACTTCAACTTGTAGGTGTGGAAGAAAAAATATTTAAAAATAGGCCAGTTCAAATGAGTGGGGGAGAAAGACAAAGGGTTGCATTAGCAAGAGCTTTAGCAAATGAACCTGCAATAATATTAATGGATGAACCTACAGGTTCTCTAGATACTGCTACTGGAGCAAGAGTTATGAAACTCACAAAAGTTCTTAATGAATATCTTAACCAAACATTCATAGTTGTTACACATAATCCATCAGTTGCCATGATTGCAAATAAAATGTTTTATATTAGAGATGGAAAAATATTTGAAAATCCTCCTAAAGAATTGCTTAGTTTTGATATAGCAATGGATGAAAAAGAAAAATATAGCTTACTTTCATCTCAATTAAAAATACTTAAACATTCAATATACTTACTTGAAGAAAGATTAAAAAGAGGAGATATTAGTTACAATTCTTATAATGAGACAAAAAAGAAAATAGCTGAACAAATCGATAAAATCGAAATTTTCTTAAAAGGAGAAAAGTGATAAAGAATGAGGGGAAAATTAAAAATATTAAAAGCATTAAATTTACTCTTAATAATATTTTTATTAATAAGTTTATTACCAATGAATTTTGTAAAAGGAGAAAATATAGGAAAAATAATTGTTAAAAAAAGTAAAACAATTGAAATAAATTATTATGCAGAAGGGTTTATAAAATCTAAAAAAATTGTCGTAACATTAAAAATAGATAATAAAGATATAAGAAATAGAATTATAGATTTAATAGATAGAATTGAAAATATATTTCCTAATACATTAACAATGCTTGGAGGGACCCCTCAACCTTCAATAATAGAAAATTTTGGAAATACAACAATAATAATATGGAAAAATTTAAAAATTTTATCTGAAGAAACATTAACATATGAATATTCAGCTGAAACAAAAGAAAATATTCCTTTAAATATTGAAAGAAAAATATATGTTAATGGAAAAGAAGCTGAAAAAATATATGTTAAAGAAACTCAATATATAAAAGCAAACGTTTCTGATAATATTTTATGGTCAATAAAATTAAAAAGGAAGATTGATAGAATTTTAAGTGGAAAAACATACATTCTAGAGCCTTTATTAGTAACAGTAACATTATCACTTGATGAAAAAACTTTTAGTTCAATAAGCACTAATCCTGAAGCAAATACAACTATGTCTTTAGCAGGCGCTCAAAGAATAAGTTGGCTTATTCTTTTAAGAGAAAATGAAGTAATACTTAATCTTACAGCTAAAGTTATTTCGGTTGGAACATTTGGAGTAGTATCAGTAGATTCTATGCTTATTCAAATAAGTGAGAATCAAGAAATGGTTTTAAAACAAATAGATAATAGCATTAAAAGCTTAGAAATTAATAAAGAAGTATATGATAAAATTTATTTATCTTCTATAAAAATGAGAAATTCTTTAGAAGAAATTTCTAAAGCTCTAACAACATTAAATTCAGCTTTATCATCAATTGTTGATAAAAGTTCAACAATATCTTATGGGTTAGAAAAATCTATAAATAGCTTGAAACAATTATCAAATGCTTCAAATAAAATAATCGATGAGGGGCTGGAAGGAATATTTTCAGGGGTAAATGCAACAAAGTATGCTATAGAAAATA
Organism: uncultured Nitrososphaeria archaeon; assembly: GCA_964532175.1. Lineage (GTDB taxonomy): Archaea > Thermoproteota > Nitrososphaeria_A > Caldarchaeales > JAVZCJ01 > JAVZCJ01. The sequence goes on along the minus strand of CAZHGP010000001.1, from coordinate 3,305 downwards.
TAGAAGAAGCATTAAATGCAACAAAAATGATAAATGAAAATATTTTAAATGGATTAGATGCTATGGCTTCAGGATATCCAAGCATTATTTCAACACTTGAAGTTATTAGAAGTAGCTTAAATGATACAGTTTTAGCTTTAAATGGATTAAATCAAGGTATTGTGCTTGCCATAAATTATGAAAAAATAGCGATGACAACACTTCAACCTTTATTAAATTATCCAGATCCAAATGTGCAAAATATTGTACAAAATGCTTTATTCAATTTGAATATTTCACAAAATATTTTGCAACAATTAAAAAATGATATGACTATGATAATAACAGGTTTAGAAATGATTGTTAATAATATGGGACAATTAATCGATGGTATGAAACAAGCTTCAAGTGGAATTAATGCTATTAGAAATGGTTTAAAAACTTCAAATTCTATAATAGAAAAAACATTAGATGGTTTAAAAATATTATCAAATAATACAGAATATCTTTTAGAAGGATTTAGGAAAGTTATTGATATACAAAAAGATTTGCTTAATAAAACATTCATTGTAATAAAATACATGGATGAATTAAACTTAGGTTTAGAAAAATCATTAGAAGCAACAAGTGAAATATCTAAGAATTTAAATAAATTAGATTATTCATTTAATCTTATTATAAATGGATTAAAAATATCAGAAGAAGAATTAGGTAAAAATATAAATAAAATGAATGAAAACATTGCCAATCTTAAAGAAATTAAAAACGCATTATCTTATTATTCTAAAAGGATTAATTATAGTGGAGTAGAAATAAGATTGATAGATTCTAAGATTGATATTGCTATAGCTCCATTGATTAAACATAGTTCAAATATATGGACTATTGATGGAATATATATTGATTCTATAGCACGTGCTTCTCCTAATTCATCTATATTTATTTATTGGATTTCATTACAATTTAGTAAAGGAACAACTATAGAATCTATTAAAGCATTATATAATGATGAATGGATTAATGTTGGAAACTTTACATCATTAAAAATTTTCTATAATATTTCAAGCAATACTTTATATTTGCCAATTTATAAAGAAGTAGAAGTAAATAAAAAAGTTAATATTTTAAATAGTATAACTGGAAGCCCATTAAAAATTTTAATTAGAAGTGAAAATGATCCTGAAGTTAAATGTAAAGCGGATGTTGCTTTTTATCCAAAAGAAGTTTCAATTGAGAAAATGGACAGCACAATAAAAACATACATAGATTCACCACACATATTCTCTTTATCTAAAGTATTAATTGGAGAAGTTCCAATTGAAGAAAAAATAGAGAAACCTTTAATTTACTCTGATATTTACACTTTTATAATTATCATTTTAATTTTAATAATTTCTATTTTAATCATAGAAAGAATAAAGAAGAAAAAAAGAGAAAGAAAAGTAGAAGAAATAGATACATTGAAAATTTTAGAAAAAATAGATATGCTTGAAAAAATGATTGAAGAAAAAATTAAGGAAAGTTAGGTTACTTCTTCTTCAAATTTTTTTAACCATTTTATAATTTGCATATCTAATGGAATTGTTTTCCTTTTTCTTAATCTTGGATAATGTGGATATGGTCCTATATTTTCATATGCTTTTAATGCAAGTTCATCTGCCTCACCAATTGAAAAATTATTCCAATCATAAAAATGTTTAAATTCATTTATTTTAGCCCATTCAGGAGAGAACTCATTTAATTTATTTTTATCTATACATACGCATGTCAAATATTGTTTACGATGAATACTTAATGGACAAGTATATAATCTTTGAGGGTCTATCTTATTTTCAACTACTAATTCTTCTGCTTTAAAATTATTCTTTATATCTAAATATTTTTCATACAATTTTTTATTAACATATTCAACAATTGAATACGCTAAATCAAGTGGATTAATTTTTTTAAATAAATTAGGAGAGAAAGATTTTTCATGTAAATGAATATGACAACCATTTCCAGACCATTTAATAAAAATAGATTTTTCAATATTATAATTTGATAAAAAAGAAATTATTTCTTCAACTATAGCAATTGTTGCAGGCCATTTTGATAAATCATTATCTATGTCCCATGTTGGTGTGCATGCAATTATATTTTCTCTATCTATAGTATTTTCTATATAATCAAGCTTTCTATAAACATTTATAGATGCATAAAAAGTTCTTGGTTTATATTTTTCAAATTCATTAATAATATTTAAAATTTGATTTTTATTATTTATTTTAAGAGGCTTTTTATTTTTATCATACCTAATTAAAATATTTCTTTTCTTTTCATCAGTTTTTTCACAATGTATTCCTATCCATCTAGATTCAGCAAATTTTAATATTTCATTTTGAACATCTTCTCGAGAATAATGTTCCTTAATTATATTATATGCATACATTTAATAGACCATTACTAAGAGATTTTTTCTTCTTTCTTCTTTTTTGCTTCAATTATTTTATTTAAAACAGTTTTAGGAAGAGATATATCTTCTTTTCTTTCTTGAGATTTTTCTAAAATTTTTAAACCTTTTCCATCTTCTATACTTATTTCATGTAAATAAAGGCTATGAGAAGTTTGTCTCATTTTCTCTATAAGTAAATATCTTCTCAATATGCCATTTCTAACAGCTCTATGAAATCTAATTATTCCATCAGCTATATGTTCAACACCAAATCCAAAAGCTTCTGATGTGCTTATAGCATATTGTGAAGTTGCTAAAACTGTAAAATCCCATTTGGAAAGAACTTTTTTAATAAAATAAGAATACCTTCTAGCCATTGCTGGTTTATCAAGCCAAAATGCAGAAAGTGAATCTATTACAACTCTTGCTCTTCCATATCCAAGCTCTTTTTTTGCTTCAATTATTTTATTCACAAGTTCTTCTATTTCTAAGCTTTTTAAAGACCATTTATCTTCAAGTCCCATTAAAGCATCTATTATTATTAATTTTTTATCATTAATTGCTTTTTCAAAATCTATATTAAATTGTTTTGCTTGAACTATAATGCTATTACGACTTTCCTCGGTAGTAACATATATACATTTATCTCCATCTTTAATTCCTTGAGCAATAAAGGAAATACAAAAAATTGTTTTACCTGTACCAGGTTCTCCAGTAGCTGCTACAAAAAAGCCTCTAGGTATTCCTCCAGAAAGCATTCTATCAAGTTCTTGGATACCAGTTGAAAGCCTTTCTATTTCCATAATAAATTCAATAATTATTAAAAAAATCTTTAAGATAAACTTTATTTTAAAGTCTTCTAAATTCTTAAATAAAATGAAGGATAATGAAG